>CAZTHW010000228.1:0-4455 GCA_964613595.1 uncultured Desulfobacteraceae bacterium
CGCGGGTATAAGTCGGGGCGATTTTCCTTTAACATCCGGGGCGGGCGCTGCGAGGCGTGCAACGGGGACGGGATCATCAAGATCGAGATGCATTTTTTGCCGGATATCTTCGTGCCATGCGACGTATGCAGCGGCAAACGTTACAACCGCGAAACCCTGGAGGTCAAGTACAAGGGAAAGAATATTTCAGAAGTGCTCGATATGACGGTAAACCAGGCGATGCGGTTTTTTCGGAACATCGGAAATATCCGGGTAAAGCTCCAGACCCTGGTGGACGTGGGCCTGGGCTATATTCGACTGGGCCAGCCGGCAACCACGCTTTCCGGCGGGGAGGCCCAGCGGGTCAAGCTCTCGCGCGAACTGGCCAAGCGCGATACCGGCCGCACGCTGTATATCCTGGATGAGCCCACGACCGGGCTGCACATGGAGGACATCAAGCAGCTGCTTTCCGTGTTAAACCGGCTGGTGGAAGCGGGAAACACCGTGGTGGTGATCGAGCACAACCTGGATGTGATCAAGTATGCCGATCATGTGATCGACCTTGGGCCTGAAGGCGGTGATGCGGGCGGGCAGGTGGTTGCCACCGGAACCCCGGAGGCCGTGGCAGCAATCCCGGAGTCGCATACGGGGGAGTTTCTGTTGGACATACTGGAAGCAAATGCGGTTTCCCGGCAATAGGAATGCCGCCCCGGGAAAACCGTTTTGAAACAAAAAAAGCCTCTGCCGGGAAATTACCCGGCAGAGGCTTTTCATTTTTTCAGCAGTTGCTGAACTACATCCCGAGCAGCTTGGTGACAGTGCCTGCCATGGGGGTTGCGTAGATAATGATCAGCGAGACAACCAGCGCATAAATACACAGAGACTCGATCATGGCCAGGCCGATGAGCATGGTCACTGTGACTTTACCGGAGGACTCGGGATTGCGGGCGATGCCTTCCACTGCGGATTTCAGGCCCAGGCCCTGGGCGATGCCGCAGCCAAAAGCCGCAATCGCAATGCCGAAACCGGCGGCTGTCACACAAGCGATAAAGAATTGTAGTGCTTGAGCTTCCATTTAAAAACCTCCCTTGAATAATGAGTTTACGTTACCGGCTTCTTCCAAAAACCGTGTTTATAACATCCCAATGGGATTATGAATGCTAATGCGCTTCTTCCATGGCTGCTGAAAAATACATCACCGAAAGCAGATAGAAGATAAATGCCTGGACAAATGCCACGAATATGCCCATGGCCATGATCGGCAGGGGCGCAAAAAAGGCGCCTGCCAGCATGAACAGGATCACAAGTACCAGCTCGTGGCCCATCATGTTGCCGAAAAGCCGGAAGGACAGGGAAAGGACCCGGGCCAGATGGCCGATAATCTCAATAGGCATGATAATGGGAATCATCCACCAGACCGGTCCTAGAAAGTGTTTGATATACCCGGTCCCGTGAAATTTCACACCCACATAATGGGTAAAGAAAAATACCGGCACGGCACATGACAGCGGGGTGTTTAAATCTGCGGTGGGCGCGGTAAATCCCGGTATCAGCCCGAGGACGTTGGATACGAAAATGTAGATGAAAATGGTGGCCACAAACGGAAAAAACCACCGGCTTTCCTCGCCGGCCACGTCCACGGTGAACTCTTCAATGCCGGAGATGATCATTTCAAATACGTTCTGCGCCTTGTTCGGGATCATGCTGATCTGCCTGGCGCCGACAGCACCCAGGATGATCAGAATTGCCATGACCACCCACGTGTAAATCACGTGCGGGTAGGCGTGGGCGAAGTGATCCAGCCCGACCAGTTCAAACAGCTTCACGAAAATAAGAAACGGATGTTCCACTTCAGGCCGCCTCCTTGGATAGAAGTTTGGTAAGTTCCCGGATTGTGGCCAGCATAATGCTTGCCACAACAATCGAAAGACCGATAAATAACCCGAGCGGTTCCACGTATCCGCCGGAGATCAGCAGGAACAGGATGATTCCGCTGATCACGAACCGGATATAATACTTGACCAGCACCACGTTGTGAGAAGCCAGATTCGGGGGCGTCAATGCCCGCCTCAGGGTTCTGTAAAGCAGGTGAAAGTTGACGGTGGCAATCAGGCCGCCGGCAATAATGCCCAGGGCAAAATCCGGCGGCGCGGCCAGGGATCCGGCAATACTGACAATTGCAAACAGAATCCAGTTCGTCCGGATGACAAATTTGAGCAGACGCTTTTGTACAACCATTCTATAAAAGCCTTAAATATTTCTGCTGCGTTTCATGGCCCGGTAGATATTGCTGAAACCCGCGAGGATGCCGAATCCCAAAAATATAAACATGAATACGGGAGTGCTGTTAAACAACCGGTCCAGCCCCAGCCCGATAAACAGACCGATAAATATGGCCAAAGCGACCGAAAAGCCGAGGCTGCTGTAATAAGCCAGCTCCCGGAACATCTGCCTGGTTTCTCTTTTCATATTTGCCTCCGGGCAAGAAATTTCCCAGGCTGCTAAAAGTCGATTTTCTACCACAGCTAAATCCCGGGGTCAATAAAAAACGGACCAATCGTCTGCGCAATGCAGGGAGAAAATGCCTTTTCTATCGGCTCAGGCGGCGATACTTGATCCGGTGGGGCCGTTCGGCCTCTGCGCCCAGCCGCTTTTTGCGGTCCGCCTCGTAGTCAACGTAATTCCCCTCCACCCAGACGACCTGGCTGTCGCCTTCAAAGGCCAGGATGTGGGTGGCAATGCGGTCGAGAAACCAGCGGTCGTGGCTGATGACCACGGCACACCCGGCAAAGTTTTCCAGGGCGGTTTCCAGGGCGCGCAGGGTGTTGACATCCAGGTCGTTTGTGGGTTCGTCAAGCAGGATGACATTTGCGCCCTGCTTGAGCATGCGGGCCATGTGCACGCGGTTTCGCTCGCCGCCGGAGAGCATGTTCACCTTTTTCTGCTGGTCGGCGCCCGAAAAGTTGAACCTGGAGACATAAGCCCGGGACTTGACCTCCACGTCGCCGAGCCGGATGACGTCCTCGCCGTCGGATATCGCCTCCCACACGGTTTTTTCCGGGTCCAGGCTGGCCCGGCTTTGTTCCACGTAAGCCAGGCTTACGGTATCGCCGATGCGTAACTTCCCGGAATCCGGATGTTCATCTCCGGTGATCATCCGGAACAGGGTTGTTTTGCCGGCGCCGTTGGGGCCCACCACGCCGACAATCCCGCCCGGCGGCAGGCTGAAGGTCATGTCTTCGACCAGCAGACGGTCTCCGTAAGCCTTGGCTACCTGGTCCGCCTCGACAACCACCTTGCCCAGCCGCGGGCCCGGCGGGATGTAGATCTGCATGTCCCTGACCCACTCGGGACCCTGCTGGGAAAGCAATTGCTCGTAGCTCTGGATGCGGGCCTTGGACTTGCTCTGCCGGGCCTTGGGAGACATGCGGATCCATTCCAGTTCCCGTTCCAGGGTTTTTTTCCGCTGGGTCTCGGCCTTTTCCTCCTGTCTGAGCCGTTCCTGCTTCTGCTCCAGCCAGGAGGTGTAGTTGCCCTTCCAGGGCACGCCCCGGCCGCGGTCCAGCTCCAGGATCCAGCCGGCCACGTTGTCGAGAAAGTACCGGTCATGGGTGACTGCGATCACGGTGCCTTCGTATTCCTGTAGGTGTCGTTCCAGCCAGGCCACGGTTTCAGCGTCCAGGTGGTTGGTGGGCTCATCGAGCAGCAGGATGTCGGGTTTCTGCAGAAGAATCCGGCAAAGGGCCACCCGGCGGCTCTCGCCGCCGGAGATCACTTTTACGGGCGTATCGCCCTCCGGGCAGCGAAGGGCTTCCATGGCCATTTCCAGGCGCGAGTCAATGTCCCAGGCATCGGCGGCCTCGAGCTTTTCCTGGACCTCTGCCTGGCGCTGGATCAGCTTATCCATCTCCTCGTCGCTCATGGGCTCGGCAAACTGTTCATTGATCCGGTCGTATTCGGCCATCAGCGCGATGGTGTCGGCCACTGCCTCTTCCACGACCTGCCGGACGCTCTTTTCATCGTCTAGCTCCGGCTCCTGTTCGAGCAGGCCGACCGTGTATCCCGGGCTCATGGCCACCTCGCCGTTGTACGCCTTATCCCTGCCGGCCATGATCCGCAGCAGGGTGCTCTTGCCTGCGCCGTTTAAGCCGAGCACGCCGATCTTGGCCCCGTAAAAGTAGGACAGGGAGATGTCCTCGATAATCGGCTTTTTATAGTGATATTTGCTCACCCGGTTCATGGAGCAGATGACTTTGTTTGGCTGTTGCTGCTGCTGAGTCATAGCGAAGTTTTTCTCCTGTTTGTTTCCGCAGGTTTCGATCAATCACCTTATTGCCCGCGGGACGGGAATGCAGGGACGAACCTGTGTGTTCGCACCTGCGGATATATGATCCTCGATTTTCGTCTGTTTTCCGGATATCATCTAAATTGAGCGATTTTCAAGTTTGCCGCAGATACAAGGAAGATGCAGACAAG
>CAZTHW010000229.1:0-4409 GCA_964613595.1 uncultured Desulfobacteraceae bacterium
GGCCCTGGTTCTGGTGCTGGCCACAGGAGACAGCTCCCGGGAACAGGCGGTGCATAAAAAGACACTGGATCTCGGCGGTGCCGAAAATCTGCCTGAGGCCGGCACTCCCGAGGGCGTTGCTGAAGGGTCCGGAGCCGGTTCCGTACCTGAGGGGGCAGCTTCCCGGGAAGATGCCGTCCGATCCGGAGCTGCATCGCAATCCCGGGTGGCCGCGCGTATGGAATCCATGCTGTCGGATTTTGAATCCCGGATGCAGGCCAACCACGACCAGGTCATGAACCGTCTTGCGGAACTGGCAAAGCGGGTGGGGAAAAACACCGAGCATCATCGCCAGTCGATAGAAGCGCTCGAGAAACTGTCAGCCAGAATCGACAGGCTGGGAACACAATATTTATCCGCAGCACAGGCCGAAACCGGAAAGGAAACAACAAAATCCGTAGAAGATGAACAGGCCAAGGATAAGGAAGCGGCTCAGGAGCCGGAACAGAAAAAAGCCTCCGAACCCGGATCCTCGGAAAAAGCGTTTTACACGGTGCAGAAAAAAGATACGCTTTACTCCATCGCCAAAGCCAACGGGCTTGAAGTGGATACCCTGCTTGAAATCAACGGACTGGAAGAAGGCGCGGTAATCTATCCCGGGGACAAGCTGCTGGTCGAACCGTAAGGTATTCTACAGCCTAAATTGAGCGTTTCAAATTTTTACACGGATTAATATTTTATATTTTTTTTAAGGAATTAAGTTATTTTCAGGTGTTAAAATTTGAAAATCGCTCAATTTAGGTACAGGGAATCTGCGACCGGGATGCCGGCGTCACCCCGCATCATTGATCATCAGGGCTACAGCAGGCACCAGGCATGCTGCTCAGGCAGACCTGACTGGTATATCCGGTTGACGGTTTCCGTGATGTTATAGGCCACGAACCGGACCTCCAGTTCAAAGCTCTGGTCGTCGAAAATCACGTATTTTGCGTGATTATCTCCATCCCTGGGCTGACCCACGCTGCCCACATTGACAAGATAGCCGCAGCCCGTGTCCAGAACCACGATTTCCTGCTTGAGCGGCCGCTTTGATAGCTCTCCGCCATCATGGGAAACCAGCATGAGTTCATGCGTATGTCCGACAAAGCAGATGTTTTCCGTTGACTTGCGCAGGGTTTGGGCCAGTCTCTCCGGTGTGACTTCAAAAAGGTATTCCGTAGCCGAATCCGGCGGAAATCCATGGACAAAACGGCAGTTGCCGGCAATTCGATAAAACGGCAGTTCGGCGATGTAATCAAGGGTGTCGCCGGAGAGAAATCCTATGGTTTTTTCCAGGGACGCGCGGGCAATGGGATTGAACCAGTCGAGAAAGCCCGGATTGTTGACCGCCAGTTCATGATTGCCGATGATCGAGGGGATTTCATGCTCACGGAGCATCCGGATCACGGCCTCGGGTTCGGGGCCGTATCCGATGTTGTCGCCAAGCGAGTAAACAACGGACACCTCCGCCTGCTCGACGTCTTTAAGCACTTCCCGAAATGCGGCGGCATTGCCGTGTATATCCGAAATGACAGCGATTCTCATGGTCCGTGTTTCCCGGCTGAGGGGTTGATCAAATCAATGTCGCTTACATTAGCAATTTCAGCGTCTGCTTGTAAACGATAATTTGTGTGGGCCGGGAATCGGTTTTCAGTTCCCCGGATGCCCGTGCAGAACGAAATGCATGGTCTTCCCCCCGGTTCGGGGGTCTTTTCACAAGCACTTCCCGTACTGTTTCACACTACAGAATTCATTCCCATACCGACAGTGTTTTTTTAAATGCTGCCAAAGGTTTTTCTTTGTTGTAACCGGCGTAATTTGCGGTTTACCAAACGAATGCTTCTTGTCAGCAGCGCTGGATTATAAAAAAAGATTTGACATCAGAAAACGTTTATTGCACTAGAGACTACTACTTAGTTTGCTCCTAACAAAGCGTACTTATTCTTTTAACTTGGATGCGGCGGGGAAAACCCAAAACCTGAATCCAAAGAGGAGAAAGAGGGGTATAAGATGACTGGTGCTATGAAAGCTTGTAGATTGATTCTGGTAGCAGTACTGTTTCTCGGAATTTCAGGCGTATTTTTGCAGGTCAGTGCAGAGAGCAAAATTGATGTGAACACGGCAGCAACAGAACAGCTTACGGAAATCAAGGGCATCGGGCCTGTGATTGCCCAACGGATCGTGGATTACCGGCAGGAAAACGGCCGGTTTACAAGCAAGGAACAATTGCAGGAAATAAAGGGCATCGGGCCCGGGACACTGTCAAAGATAGAAGATCAGATCACGCTGGCGCCGGACTCGGATTAACGCGACATCCGCCCGGGCTTTCCGGCAAAGGTGATCGTAAAGCCCCGCCGCTTACAAAAAACCCGGCCCTTGGCCGGGTTTTTTGTGGCCGGAGCAAAATTGCCTAAAAGCGGAACTTGATGCCTGCATATACCGCCCGGTCGTTTTCCTGCCATTTCACCGGATCCTCGAATTCTGCTTCCAAAAAGCGAAAATGAATCATCAGGGCTGCATTCTGGATGATCATCCAGTCCACTCCGAAGTTGGCCTCAATGTATTCCTCCGTGTCATCGAAGCATATGGGTGATGGCCCGATATTCACGTCCGCATGCAGAATCAGCGGGATGTAGTAGGACAGGTAGGCAGAAGACAGATCATAATCCGCGCCCAGGACAAAGGCGGCGGCAACCAGGTTGCTGTCTTTTCCGGGACGGTCAAAGTCCCCGAGCACACCGCGGAAACCCAGCCGACCGGTCAGTCCCGGCGTAATCACTTCGTCGCCGAAGGTAATCGAGGAGCCGATCATCTTGTAGTCATCATCCTCATAAAGCCCATTGGCATCAATACGTACTTTGCCGGGCATCGTGGTGTATTCCATTGCGGCAATCGCCTCAATGGCGGAATTATTCACCCGAAGGCCCACCTCGTAACGATCCTGGGAAAAGCCTGAGGCCGGCAGCACCAGCACAAGCATGAGTATCAGGGGCAGGATAAATCGCAACGCATTGGGTTTCATACACATTCTCCTTTTCTGGTTCACAGCTCGCACAGGACCCGTTTTCCAGGCAGTCTCAGCGGTAGTAAGGCCGTCGCGCGATTCAGGGTTCGGCAAAAGGATGGCTGCCGCTGCATGAAATGCCTTTGGCCAGGATCGTGCGAATCCGGTCCAGCAGGCTGCAGTTCTCGGCACATCCAGGCAGTTGTTTCCGACGGTCACACGTTTTGCAGGGACTTTTGGACAGGTACCCGATTTCAAAGTCAAATATGTCTCTTATGATAAACATTTCAAATAAAGATTCTCCCTGTATTTGTACTGAAGGAAAATAATAACATCCCGCAACTGCGCTATCAAGAGAAAAACAATGCGGCGGCCGCGATTGCAGGACTGTATTGACAGGTGTTTTGGAATGAAAAGATTCTTGACACGTCTGGCGCAACTGATTCATTATTGATATTTGTGGCTTTGGCCGGTTTCCCGCAGGACGGGAGGGCGGCAGCAAAACCGGATTTTTACATGGTACCACGGGAGATCACAAAATGGATACGACGCGTTCGTTTTCCCGGCGCAGTCTGGCCTGGCTGGTTTTGATCAACCTGCTGTTTTTCGCAGTGATTGACGGTGCGGTTTACTTCCTTGCGGGTTATGTGTTTTCCGGAAACACGTTTTCCGAGCTAATGGGCATGGCCTCGAACACGACCGGTCTCGAGGCCTGGGCCGAAACCATGCTCCCGCTGTTTGCGTGGATCCGGGCCCTGTTTTTCCCGGTTACCCTGGCGCTATTTGTGGCCGTGGCATTGGTTCAATGGGCGGTGCTGCGCGCTGTTTTGCGCCGGGCAATGCAGAAATCGCCGACGACAGACAGAGACGCGGAAAAGAAAAGCCGCCGGGCTGCAAAAAAACCTGCTGAACCCGGCGGCCCCGACGTTTCTGAAAGGGAGATCCGGCAGCAACACCAGCGTTATTATCTGCACCTGCTCTCGGTGCTGCAGCGCCAGGGGCGTCTGCTGGATTTTTTCAAGGAAAATCTGAGCGCCTATGAAGATGCCCAGATCGGGGCTGCGGTGCGCAGCATCCATGAAAACTGCGCTGACACTGTTGAAAAAAATCTTGCCCCCGGGGCCATAATCGAGAAGGCCGAGGGCGAACAACTCACCGTGCCGGTGGATTTCGACCCGTCTGCAATTAAGCTCACCGGCAATGTCACGGGCGAGCCGCCGTTTACCGGGATATTGCGGCACCGGGGATGGCGGGCCGGAAAACTGGATCTGCCGGTGCTTTCATCCAGCGGCGATCCCCGGATCATCGCCCCGGCGGAAGTAGAGATTACATAAACCTAAATTGAGCGTTTCAAATTTTTACACGGATCAATATTTTTTATTTTTTT
>CAZTHW010000230.1:0-4359 GCA_964613595.1 uncultured Desulfobacteraceae bacterium
ACCGACCACCGTTCACACACAGTATACAAACACCTTGGTGGCCAGCTTGGCCGCGGTGAATTCCGAAACCACCGAACCTTCCACCTTGGCCAGTTCGTTGATATCCCCGGCCACCACGTTTTTCTCCGCGCCGACCCGCCGGATCAACTCCACGACCTGCCGGTAGGTCATCCCTCCGGGCACGGGCGTGCCCGTACCGGGCAGGACGCTGGGATCCAGGCCGTCAAGATCAATACTCATGTACACGTTATCCGGCAGCGCGTAGACCACGTCATCCATCCAGGAATCGTCTGCCGGGTTGAGATTGTGCGCGTAGAATGGATACAGGTGATGGGCCTTGATATAGTCATACTCCTCCGGACAGAAGGAGCGGATGCCCACCTGCACGAACGGAAGTTTCAGGTCCTCGCCGATTCTGCGCATGACGCAAGCGTGATTATACCGGCTGCCGTTCCAGTGATCGCGCAGATCCAGATGCGCATCGATCTGCAGCACGCCAACGTCCGGATAACGCGCTGCCACGGCCTTGCTCAAGGCGATGGTAATTGCATGGTCCCCGCCCAGGGAAAGAAGAAACCGCTCGCCGTCCATATACAGACCGGCGGCTTCTTCGATTTCCGCCATCGCCTGCTCCGGATCTTCCTTGGGAACCAACCCGGAAAGCGTGTGGATCCCCAGGTTGCGCCAATCCACCAGGGTTTCTTCATCCAGACACTCCAACTCCTGAGAAGCCTGCAGCAGATGGCCCGGCCCCTGCCCGGCCCCGCTGCCAAAAGACGGGGCTACCTCGTAATAAATCGGCAACACCGCCACCCGGGCATCCTCGATTTGCCGGATGTGAATCGCCTCGCCGCCAAACGGAATAAATGATTTTTGTGTCATTGCCTAATCGCCCCGCAAAACGCTTTTTTTTCAAAAAAATGACAGTTGTTTATCCCAAAGCCATTATTGGCAGTTTCGTAAAAAGTCAATTTTAGGATGGCAAAGTAAAAAGTTCAAGATCAAGGCGCGCAAATCCCGAGGAATGCAGCGTACTTTATCGTACGTGAAATTCCGCAGGGATGCAGCGCAACGCAGATATTGGACTTTTTACTTTGCCATCATTATTTCACAAATATGGCCGCCGCCAATACGGTGGTCCATAGACTGCCTTCCGCCCCCAGGGCGGCCTGGCTGATATGCCTGGAATGAATGATCTTGCCCGACATCTTGTAGATATCGCGCCGCTCGTCATAATCCTTTTCCGGGTCAAACTCAATTCCCAGGGTCGTGGCCAGCATGGAGGCGGCCATGTCCTCGGCAAACTCGCCGGCCTCCACCTCGGTCTGGCCGAACCCGTGATGTTCGGAGAGATACCCGTATCGCTCGTTGCCCTCGGGCAGGGCCAGTCCGACACTGGCCACCAGCCGGCGCCCGGGCTCTCGGCTCTGCTCCCGGGCCATCACGCAGTGGGTGATCTCCCCGGCTTCGAGCTTTGAAAGCCCCTGTTCCTTGTCCAGGATCCTGCATCCCGGGGGAAATATGGAAGAAACCTGCACCAGGTTTAAATGCGCAATGTTGGCCTCCCGAAGCGCATTTTCAAAAGAGGCCAGATGTGCCTTGTCAATGCCAACACCCTTGGTGAAAAACACATATCTGGGTACATACATGGTTCCAATCTCCCGGCTTTATCAGATGCTGACTTATACTTGCCCGCGTTTCAAACAGATAAATCGATCTTGATAATTCAGAAAATCCGTTCTTGTCAACAGTTGATGGCTTCGTAAAAAGTCTAAAAAATGTTATGCCCACCAAGCAATAAAAACATAACCTTCTGATTTTACTTAAACACTTAATCACTTAAAACTTAACACTGCCTGTAAAAAAGACTTTTTACAGGCTTATCAACAGTTGCATAACGGCCAAATAATAATTATTTTTGGTAATTATTCATGATAACAAAAAAGAGTGGAAAAATGAACATGAAAATTTCCACAAAGCGCCACTGCATTGAAACCGAGATCAGGCGGCAATACAACCGCGCCATATCCGCATATTTCAAGGCAGGCGACGAAAATGAAAAAAAAGACCTTGAAAACCGCATCGCGCTTTTGCAGCATGCACTGGAAACATTTGACTTCAACGCTCTGCGAAATCGCCATGCGGACCTGCGCGGGGACTCGGATGCAGATGTCCGCCTGACAGCACATGAATCCGGCAAACTCCACATTACCATCAACGGTGAGAAAATTGAGACGACAAATACGAATTGACTTCCGTCAGCGTTCCGGCGGCTCCGGCGGCGGGCCGTTTACTCATAACCTGCTGCCCGTGCTGGTTACCAAGTGGCTGATCCTGACCGCCGCGGTCATGCTGGCTGCCTACATCATCGAAGACATCCATGTCAGCGGCTTTGTATCAGCCTTTTTCGCGGCCGCCGCCATCGGGGTGCTCAACCTGTTTTTCCGCCCCGTTCTGCTGGTGCTCACGCTGCCGATTAACATCATGACCCTGGGGCTGTTTACCTTTGTGATCAACGCACTGATGTTAAAGCTCGCCTCCTTGTTGATCCCTGGTGAGCATTTTGTGGTGGCCGGGTTCTGGAGCACCGTGTTCGGCGCCATCGTAATCAGCGCGGTCTCATGGGTATTGAATTCCCTGCTTGCAGATGCCCGGGGCCCCGGGTCAGGTCCCGGACCGGGCACGGGTTCCGGAACAAGGCGCAGGGATTCGGAGCATATCGACCTGGAACGAAAGGGGGATCGATGGGAGTAAAACCGGCTGATGCCCTGAGAGAAGATCTCAGGCGCATTGACGGTAAAGGATACAAGGCATACAAGGACATTGCCGGGGCTATCAACCGGATCCGCACCCTGCAGATCCGCAAGGCCTGAGACCTGCGGACTTACCCGAGAACCGTATTCCGGGACAGGCTTCAGCCTGTCCCGAATTTTTAACCGAGAAACAAACTACAGGCCAGCACCGCGAACATGATCCCGGCCGCATCCGCGGTCAGGGCCGCGGCCATGGTGTGTCGGATGCGGCGCACCTGCACCGCCCCGAAATACACGGCCAGCACGTAAAACGTGGTCTCAGTGGATCCCTGCAGCGTGCTGACCAGATACCCCACGTAGCTGTCCGGACCCACTGACGGGTCGTTGATGATGGATGCCAGCACCCCGTAGGCGCCGGAACCGGATAGCGGCCGCAGCAGGGCCATGGGCAGGGCATCTGCGGGAAGGCCGATCTTTGACGTCCAGGGGCCCAGCAGTCCGACCATGGCCTCCAGGGCCCCGCTGGCCCGGAACATGCCCACTGCCACCAGAATGGCCACCAGGTAGGGAATGATCTTGACCGCCACCTGGAATCCCTCCTTGGCGCCTTCCACGAACACCTCGTAGATCCGCACCCGCCGGATCATGCCGTACGTGAGAAACCCCACCACCAGGCCGGGAATGATCCACGGGGAAATCACCTGCCCGTAGACGATGGCCAGCGGGATAATCACCACCACCCCGCAAAGGGCGGCCAGGCTCACCCACATGGGATATCCCCGTGAGGCCTCGTCGAGCATGATCTGTTCATCACCGTCATCATCTGCCGCACCCGTATTTTGACTCGCATCCGGATCCGTATTTTCCTCTGCCTGCGGCGGGACTTCATCCACGGGCGGACCGGGATCGGAAAACCGCTGGTACAGCTTGGCCGCAGTAATCCCGACAATACTCGAGCCCAGGGTGGCAAACAGCGTGGTGGGCAGAATGCCGGCCGGGTCGGCCGATCCGGCCGAGGCGCGCAGGGCGATCACGCCCGTGGGCAAAAGGGTGATGCTCGAGGTGTTGATGGCCAGAAACAGGGCCATGGCATTGGTGGCCGTCCCCTTTCGGGTATTGAGCTTATCGAGTTCCTGCATGGCCCGGATGCCGAAGGGCGTGGCCGCATTGCCCAGGCCCATGGCGTTTGCAGACA
This sequence comes from uncultured Desulfobacteraceae bacterium, assembly GCA_964613595.1. Taxonomy (GTDB): domain Bacteria; phylum Desulfobacterota; class Desulfobacteria; order Desulfobacterales; family Desulfosalsimonadaceae; genus Desulfosalsimonas. The sequence goes on from CAZTHW010000230.1 coordinate 3,949, forward strand.
TGTTTAAAATCATGGCGCCCATGGCCGGGTGATCGGCCGGCACATCCGGAAAAAGCCGAACCATCAGGGGCCTGAGCAGCCGGGAGATCACCTGGAGCAGCCCGCCCTTTTCGGCCACCTTCATCAGGCCCAGAAACAGGGTCATCACGCCGATCAGGCCGATAGCCAGCTCCACGGCCCCGCCCGCGGAATCCACCACGGCCCGGGAAAGCTCCTGGATGGGCGCAGTATCGCCCGCGGCCGGCCCGCCGAAAAGCTGGTGCCCGGCGGCAAATACAAAGGCGACCGCAACGATGGCAAAAAAGACAGTATTCATGGACGAAAGTTTCTAAACAATAACTGTTGGCCCGCTTCATGACCGGCTTCGGCATCCGCGTTTTGCTCCGGCTCGCCATCCGCGGCCTCCGGAGG
>CAZTHW010000231.1:0-4347 GCA_964613595.1 uncultured Desulfobacteraceae bacterium
GTCCTGGGAAGGTCCGGATCTGAAAAGGCCTGCCGGATTTCCCCCACGGGCAGCGGCGCGGTGTGTTCGAACAGGGTCAGCGGGCCGATGCCGCTTTGGTTGCGGCGCAGGCAATCTGCTGTTTGCCGCAATCCCCGGCCGAGCGCGGTGATCATGCCGATGCCTGTGATATAAATGCCCATGGAAGCCACATCCTTTATTTTGCCTAAATTGAGCGATTTTCAAGTTTTTCGGCCGAGAAACGGTTCAAAATGATGCCATTCAAACGGATATTGGTAAACCGCTTGTTCCAGAAGGCACGCATAGGCCCGGGCCGCCTGTTCAATGCCCTGTTTGCGCGATCTGCGCGAGCCGGCACGCACGTTTATGGGCGGATGAATGATAAAGTGATATTTGCCCCGGGCTTTACGGAATGCGAAAAATACGAAAATCGGGGCGCCGGTTGCCATGGCGAGCACGTACGGGGTTTGCGGCAGCCGGACCGTATGCCCCAGAAATTCCACCTCGGCAAAGGAGCGGCCCGCATCCCCGAAGCGATCGCCGGCCATGGAGAGAATCCACCCGCTGCGCAGATACCTGACCCCTTCCAGGATCTCCATGGGCGAGCCCGCTCCCTGCTGGCTGGCAATGATTTCCACCCCGTCTTTTTGCAGGGTGGTTTTCTGGAGGCTCTCGATTTGCTCCCCGGCTTTTTTGCCCATAAACAGCAGAAGCGGAAATCCTTCTTTTTTCAGCAGCCGGGCGGCCACTTCCCAGTTGCCCAGATGCGACATCAGCAGAATGCCGCCGGTACGGCTGTCTGCGGCCTCCCGGAGATGTTCCAGGCCTTCGGCTGTGTACGCGATATTTCCCGAGGCTTCAAGCAGGTATCTGTCAATGTAGATGTTTGTGAAGCTTTGGAATTGTTTCCAGGCGCACCATAGTCCGTATAATACGGACCGCCGCGGAAACACGGCCCTGTAAAAGCGCACGCTTGTTGCCACTCGGCGCGGGAAAAATAGAAAATATCCGGTGGCAATAATCCGGACCGCGATATAGAAAACCCATATTCCCCATTTTCGGGACAGGTAAACCATGCATCGGTAAAACCTGTTGATCATTGCCTTTTCCTATTGGTTTGCACCGTCAGATTCTGCCAGAAACCAGATTTCTTCGCGCGCCGAGCCCGAAGGCCGGGTGCTGGAAAGCGCAAACGCGTTTTGCGTCAATATGTCCCCGATCCGGTCGGCCGGGCGGTAATAGGTCCTTGTTTGCGCCATCCGGTTTTTGAACGCCTCGATCCTGCGCAGCATGGGTACATGCGCATCTGCGGGGATTGTGGCCCGGATAAGAAGGTGGCCTCCTGGGTGCAGGTTTTTGCGGATTTTTTCCAACGTGGCCGCCAGTTGGGCATCTGACAGATAATGGACCATGTCGAGCATCAGCGCCAGGTCCGCCTGCACCCGGAAATCCGGCAGATCGGGTGCGGCGGCCGTGTATATTTTGCCGCGCGGCGCAACGATCCGGTCGGCAATCCGTGCCCGTTCCGGGTCCGGGTCAGCACCGTAAATGCGTATTTCCGGATTCATTGCCCGCATCCAGGCCGCAGTCACACCGAATCCGCAGCCGATATCAATCACCACGGCCGGATCCCGGATCAACTCGGGCAGTTCTGCAAACATGGGATCGACCCGGCGCTTGAACCGGGAAAAAATGCGCGGGTATGCTTCCAGGTGCCGGTAAAGCGCACAAATTCGTTTTTGATGAAGCTTGGTGCCCGGCCGGGCCGGATCGCCTGAAAACTTCACCGGCCGGAACAGATAGCGGAGAAACGGCGGCAGCAGGGTAAATGCGCCTGTCATTACAAAGGCGATGCCGATGACCAGCACCTGGCCCATGCTTTTCATTAGGTTGTGCTCGCCCATGGCCAGGGTGCCAAAGCCAATTAGCGTGGAAACCCCGGCAAGAAACACGGTCATGCGGATATGGGCCTGGTAGGGGTGATGTTCATCCCGGTAGCGCTGAAAGGCGCGAACCATGTACAGGGAATAGTCCAGACCCATGCCCACCACGACCACCGAGAGCATCAGTCCCGGGATGTTCAGGGGCAGCCCGATCAGGGACAGGACCCCGAGGGTGCAGACCAGGGAAAAGCCGATGGGCAAAAGCGCAACCCCGGTCAGTACCGGGTCCATGAAAAACAGCAGGAGCAGCAGCGTAACACTGATGCCGATGACAATCAGCATCCGCACAAAGGTCTGCGAAAGAAAGTCGCTGATGGTGCCGGAGTAATAATCCGGATCAAACACGTGAATCTGCTTTTTGACGGAATACTTGTTGAAAAACCGCTGTGGGTCATAGGCCGGACCCGGGGTCAGCGCGGAAAATAGTATCCAGGAATCGGCCGTTTGAAAATGATGAATCCCGAGCATTTCGCGGAATTCGGGGGCAATGGACAGTCCGCCGTTGCAGGGCGACTTTCCGGCCTCGTAGACGCCCGAAAATGCCGATCCGGGTATGCCCAGGGCGGATGCGGCCCGCTGGATTTCTTTTTCCAGGCCCTTGCGGTCATGGTCCTGCCAGAATTTTTTCCAGGCCGCCAGGTTGTTTAGGCAGCGCTGTTTTCCCGGAAACACTGCAGCGGGGAAAAAGGCCGCTGAAAGGGTCCCGGTTTCGATTTCCCCATCCATGGCGCGGGCGAGCCGGTCGCTTTGATGTTGCAGGGAACTGAGGCTCGGCGCCTCTGCCATCAGGTATACCTTGTCAAAAAGCTGCTGGCCCCAGATTTTTGAGACCTGTTTTTCCGCTGCAATGGTTTGCTTTTTTACCGTATTTATCTCTGCCAGATCCAGGTTGAAATCCGGATCCGCAAAAAGGGCCATGACGGCAACAAACATCAGCGCAAGCACGGGCTTATACCTGCCGCCGCCGCTTGAGATGCGGTCAATTGCCGCCTGCAGGAAAAATCCGCCCTGGCGCCGGGCTGCCCTTAGCCTTGGGAAAAGCAGCGGGAAGCAGGAATGGACAAATATAAAGGAAAACGCAATGCCAAAGGCGGCAAATTGTCCGATTTCCCCGAGAACCGGAAACCCGCTGAAACTCAGCATGAAAAAAGCCCCCATCGATGTCAGGGCGGCCAGCAGGGCCACGGCGCGCACTTCCCGTGAAACGGCTTTTCCCTTTGTCTCGTGCGGCTGATCCAGAAACAGCAAATAGGAGATTCCGTGATCCACGGTGATGGAGATAATGGCGGCTCCAAAACCGATTGTCATCACGGAAATCGAGCTGTGCCAGATGGAATAAAAGGCAAGCGCGCACACGGTGCCGAACACGGCCGGCAGAAACGCAAGCAGGCCGATATAGGGCCTTGGAAAGGCGAGCATCAACAGGCATGCAATCCCCAGAGTGGCGAAAAACAGGGCGTTTTTGGTGTCCGCCCTGGCAGTGGTTTCATTGTCGATCACCGCCCGGTAGGCCCCAACCGGGGTAACCGTGAAATCAGTCCCGGTGTCCCGGTATTTTTGCTTCAGCGCCCGGGTGGCTTTTTTGATGGTTTCATCGATTTTGTGGGCCGGTTTTGCCCCGGTGCCGGCTTCCTTGGGGCTGGCAATGACAAGCAGGTGCCGTCCGTCGGCAGACAGGAGCTGGCCCCTGTAAAATCGGATCTCCTGGGCGGGCACGAGATGCTGCAGTTTTTCCAGCACCCGGCCGCTTAATCCCAGCGGATCTTTTACGGCCAGATCGGAACGGCCCATGCCGTCCATGGTAAACAGCCCGGTGAGGTTTTCCCTGACCCGTTGTTTTACGCTGTCTTCCTGCAAAATCGGGGCGATTTCATTTTCCAGTTCTTCGGCCGTAAACAACACGGGAAGATTTTCCGCCACGTGCGCTATGAGTTTGGGAAAAAGCCGGCCCATTTCCCTTGTGCCGACGGTTTGAAACAACTCGCTTTTTTTCAGCCGGGTTTCGAGTATTTCCGCGGCCGCCACCAGCTTGTCCGGGTTTTTTTCATCAAGGGCCAGGTCAATAAAAATCCGGTTTTGATAAGGGTGATGTTTAAGCACGTAGGCACCCTGGTCAATTACGGCATTGCCCCGGGGCAGAGAATTGATAATATTGGTTTCAAACCGTAGGTGAAACAGGGAGATCACTGCAGCAGCGGTAAGTACAAGGACAACTGCAAACACGAAACCTTTCAGCGGGTTATGTCCGGACAGCAGGGGCAATGGCGTCACGCTTTGCTTTCAGGCACAGTCTTGACCGGCCTTTTAAAAACCCAAATTGAGCGTTTCAAATTTTTACACGAATCAATCTTTTGTATTTTTTTAAGGAATTAAGTCATTTTCAGGTGTTAAAATTTGAAACCCT
>CAZTHW010000232.1:0-4334 GCA_964613595.1 uncultured Desulfobacteraceae bacterium
GGCCGTGATTTTCTGAATGTGTTACGGCGCGTCTGGAAGAATCGAATGTCGCGTATAGGATGCGCCGCATTTCTCCGCCATTTTGCCCAGCACGTGGGAGTTGGACTCGATGATTCGCCCCGGCGCCGGATTCTGCGGGGCATCCTGATATTCCAGAAGTTCCGGGCCGGTGGGAACGAGAAACAGGTGCGGCTTTTCAAGGACCGCAACCTCGGATATGCCGCCAGCGATCAGCGCGCCCAGGCAATAGGGGGTAATCCGATGGTGCCTGGGAAAGAGCAGTTCCGTGGCCACGATATCTTCTCCCATGCGGCGCACGTGCTGCCAGGGAAAGGCGGGAGCCTCGATTCGGATGCGCTCTTCATCCAGGATCTGGAGGTCTTCGATCATGATGACGGCATCCGTGTTTTCCGGCATTACGTGCCCCGTGTTGACAAATACGGCATTCGTGCCGGCTGCCAGAATTTTGGGGTCCGCCTCGGTTGCCCCGAAGGTGGTTTCCGCCTTAACCGCCGCCCCGTCCATGGCCGCGGCGTGGAAGCCCGGCGAGGAAAGCCGTGCGTAGACCGGCCGGGCAAGCACTCGGTCGACTGCTTCGGTGACATCCACGGTTTTTTCACGCGTCCGGAGCCCGGGGGCGAGTTCGCCAAACAGGATTTCCCGGGCTTCTTCCACGGTATTCATCCGGAGATATATGTTGCGCTTTTGATTCATCAGTATATGATTTCTCGTGATCGGTTATTGCAAACTCTTTGCCATGCCGTCGGGGCCATGGCCGGTTTTCAGCCATAAATTTGAAGCACGAAATTCGAAACTCGCGCGAAGCATCCCGGCGGGATAAACAAATTCGAATCCCGAATTACCAAAATGGAAATAAAACTTTTGCCATCTCCTGGTTTTTGTTTTTTGTGCATTCGGATTTTTATCATTGTTTCGTGCTTCGATATTCGAATTTCGGATTTTCAGGTTTACCTGAGTTACCTCAGCGGAATCACCGATACGGTTTCGCCTTGTTCCAATCCCTCGGTGTTCATGTCGATCTCGATCAGACCGTCGGCTTCCACCATGGTGCGGATCAGGCCCGAGGGGCCGAGAATCGGTTCTGCATGGTACTGCCCGTCTTTTTCCGCGATCCGGGTGCGGATGTAATCCGTCCGGCCCTGGACAGACGGCAGGTTGCGGGTCAGAATCGCGGATATCCGGTAACTTTGCCGCAAACATAGTGCATTTCCCCCGATATGTCGAACAAACGGGGCTACAATCCGGTCAAATACCACCATGGCGGATGTGATTTGTCCGGGAAGGCCCCATAATGCCTTTTCTCCGGATTTTGCCAGGATGGTGGGCTTTCCGGGGCGCACCGGAATGCCGTGGAGCATGATCTGTGATTCGGGCAGGGATTCGATCACCTCCATTGTCAGGTCCCGGGTGCCCACGGAGCTGCCCCCGGAAATCAGGACCATGTCGGTTTCCGCCAGGGCGCGGCGGCAGACCGCCAGAAGGTGCTCGTACTGGTCTGCAACAATGCCGTAGGTCCGGGGAAGGCCGCCGGCATTGGCCGTCATTGCACAAAGCGTGTACGTGTTGACATCCCGGATCCGGCCCGGCGGCGGAACCTGATCCACCGCCACGAGTTCATCGCCTGTGGAGATGATGCCGATGACCGGCTTTTGGTATACCCGGATCTCGTTTCTGCCAAGGGCGGCCAGCAGCCCTATTTCCTGGGGCCGGAGGGGCGTGTCCGCAGCCAAAACCTTCCGGTTTTTGGCAAAGTCCTCATCTGCGGCCACGGTGTTGGTACCGGGCGCAACGGCTTTATACACTTCAAGGGTGGTTTCATCAATTTCGGTGGTCTGCTCCATCATCACCACCGCGTCAGCGCCGGGCGGAAGCATGCCGCCTGTTGCAATCCGGGCGGACTGGGCGTGTCCGATATTCAATGCCGTTGTATCGCCCATGTCCACTTTGCCGCAGATGGTCAGGTATGCGGGATTGAACTCGGAGGCGCCGAATGTGGCACTCGCCCGCACCGCGTAGCCGTCCATGGTGGCGCGGGCAAAACCCGGCACGTCGATGTCAGCGATAATATTTTCGGCCAGCACCCGGGTGCCGGCTTGTGTTATGGATACGGTCTCTGCGCCGACCCTGGAAAATTCGGCAATCCGTTCAAATACTTCCCGGACCGGGGTCACAGTGAAAAACTCTTTGCTCATAAAAATGGCCTCTTGTTCTGCCGTGCCTCCTACATCGCGGCGTCGAGCGCCGGCTGGGCAAACAGCTCGGGATGCATGTGGCCGCCGGCAATGCGGGTGACCGGACCGGTCATTGAGATGGAATCGTCTTCATGGATCCGGATATCGAGTTTACCGCCCGGCATGTGTACCGTGATCTCCGGATCGCAAAGGCCGAGACGGCGTGCCACGGCTGCCGTGGCCGATGCGCTGCTGCCGGAGGCAAGTGTGTAGCCTGCGCCGCGTTCCCAGATCTCAACTGCGATGCTGGTGCGGTCAAGGATTTTTGCGAACTGCACGTTGGTGCGGTTGGGAAACAGCGCATGGGTCTCGATAAACGGCCCCAGCCGGCGGGTCTGTTCGGGCGAGATTTCATCCTGAACAATGACACAGTGCGGGTTGCCGATGGTGGCGGCGCAAAACTGAAGCCTTTCCCCACCTGCTTCCAGAAATTCGTTGATGACTTCCCGATCGGCCCCGGTGACCGGGATCTTCCTGCTGTCAAAAGAAACCGTCCCCATGTCCACGGAAACCGTAAGGCCGCCGTTGCTGACCCTGGCCGTGACAAGGCCGCCGGATGTGGCGATCTCAAAGGGGGCTTGTGTGACCCTTTCCCGATCATAGAGGTAGCGGGCGAAAATGCGCAGGCCGTTGCCGCTTTTTTCCGCCTCGCTGCCGTCCGGGTTGAAAATGCGGACCGCCAGGGCGCCGCTTTCGTGGGCGAACGGACCGAACAGGATGCCGTCGGATCCGATGCCGCAGTGGCGGTGGCAGATCCGCCGGATTTGTCCGGCTTTGAGACTGTCGCCGAATTCCAGCGGGTCCAGCACGATATAGTCATTTCCGAGCCCGTGATATTTGTAAAAACGCATCCGTGTCCTTTCTTCTTCCTAAATCGAAAATCCCGGAGGGTTTCAAATTTTAACACCTGAAAATGACTTAATTCCTTAAAAAAATATAACATATTAATCCGTGTAAAAATTTGAAACGCTCATTTTAGGTTCTTGCCGGTAGACCTTTGGAGGCGATTGTATGCCAACAGCCGTTCACGGTGCAAACAAAAAAACAATCACCGGTCTTGTCCGGGATTTACCGTTGATTGTTTTGTTGCCAACCCGCTGCCTGTCAGCGTGTCGGCAACACTTCAACATAGAGACTTCGTGTTTTTTTATTCTCCGGCTTTGCGGGAAAATAAAGCCGCCCGCTTTGCGGGCGGTTTTATACGCTGCAGCAGGGGGAATTTCTTTCTTGACATTCAAACGTTTGTTTTATACGAATGTTTTAAACGGGAACAGACATTTCAATGCAATCCGCCCATATACGGGAAAACGAGGTGGCAGAAGCAGCAGACAATACGCGGGAACGACTGCTGGATCATGGCGAACGGCTCTTTGCGGAAAAGGGCTTTTCCGCTGTCAGCGTACGGGAGATTACTGCAGCGGCATACTGCAACCTGGCGGCAATTAATTACCATTTCGGCAGCAAACAGGGTCTTTACCTGGCGGTGTTCCGCGAAAGGTGGGCGCATCGGGCCCGCAGGGTGCGGCAGCACTTCTTGGAAACACTTGCCGGCAAACCGCGCCGGGATCTTGAAGACGTGATCGGCGCCATGGCGAGCGCCTTTCTGGAAGGGCCGATGGCCGAGGCTGAAAGACGGTGCCACATTCAGCTCATGCAGCGGGAAATGTCGGATCCCGGGGATGCGCTGATCATGGTGGTCGAAGATGTCATGCGCCCGTATATCCTGGAGATTACAGATCTGGTACGCGCCCATTTGAATGGCACCGTGAATGAAAGACGTTTGCGGCTTTCCGTTTTGAGCATTCTGGGCGTGATCCTGTATTTTTTTCTGGCACGCCCGGCCGTGTCCCGGATCGTGGAGCAGGAATATGACAGCCGGTTCAAGCCGGAACTGGTCTCTCACATCACGGCATTTTCCCTGCACGGCATCCATTCGCTGAACCAGGAGTGATAAGCCTGTAAAAAGACTTTTTTACAGGCAGTGTTAAGTTTTAAGTGATTAAGTGTTAAGTAAAATCAATAGGTTGTTTTTTTATTATTTGTCGGTTATAGAAGTTTCTATACTCCCAAGAAAGTCCTTTT
>CAZTHW010000233.1:0-4261 GCA_964613595.1 uncultured Desulfobacteraceae bacterium
CGTCTGCATCTTCCTTGTATCTGCGGCAAACTTGAAAATCGCTCAATTTAGGTCAAAATAATCGTTTACAGCATTTTTGCAAGCGATCCGCTCTTTTGCGCCCGCAGGCTTGAAAGTCTTGCCTTTCCGGATTATTTTAGTGCTTATATGGTTTATCAGTTCCATTTTCAAGGTAATGCGTCGTGCCGGTCAAGTCCGGCACATGGAAAGGGCATGTTTTATGGTCAAAAAACGGATTTTCTGCATTGTTGCCGCGATCATTCTTATCGGCGGTCTGACGGCTTTGCTTTATGCGGATTCCCAGGGGGAAGCCGCAGACCGGAATAACAAGGACGCGGCACAGATTCGGGCCTTTATTTATCATCATTTCGGCAAACAGGACAAGTACCCTTCCACAAGCGTGTCTGTCAAACAGTTCAGAAACCACCTGGAGTATTTCAAGAAGCATGATTACACGGTGCTGCCGCTTGGAAAGGCCCTGAACCGGATGTATTCCGGAGGTGACCTGCCGGAGAAAACCGCTGTTCTCACCATTGATGACGGCTATCGGTCAATATGGGAAAATGCCGTGCCGCTGCTCGACGAATACGGATATAAGGCCACCATTTTCGTGCCTACCTCCCATGTGGGCGGGGACAATTACCTGAGCTGGGAGCAGGTTGCCGAGCTGCAGAAAAAGGGACATGAAATCGGCAATCACTCCCATTCCCACCCCTATTTTTTAAATTCCGATTCCGGTAAAATCGCAGAAGCATTTGAGGCCGACCTGGAAAAAGCGCACGATTTATTCCGGCGGCATCTGGGCTCGGTGCCGGATATTTACGCCTATCCCTTTGGCGAATACCATCCGGAGATGTTTGCGGTGCTGGAAAAATACGGCTACCGGGCGGCGGCCGCCCAGAAATCCGGCGTGATTTACCGCGGCAGTGAAAAATTCGCCCTGCCCCGGTTTCCCATGAACCTCCATTACGCGGAAATGGAGAGTTTCACGGAAAAACTCCGCATGAACGCCCTGCCGGTGGCCGAAGTCAAGCCGGAAAGCCCGCTGGTTTCAGGACAAAATCCGCCCCGGCTCAGGCTCCGGGTGGTCGATTCCGGAATCGATCTGGGCGGTCTCCAGTGTTTTGTCAGCGGGCAAAAAAACTGCACAGTCAAGCGTTCCCGGCAGGACGACGCGCTTGTAATCCAGGTCCGGTCCCGGGACAAGCTTGATTCCAGAAGAACCCTGTATACCATTACCGCCCCGTCTGCTGACGGCGCGCAATGGCACTGGTTCTCGCATCTGTGGGTTGTGCCGGAAATCGCGGAGTAGGCATTGCTTTTCCGTCTTGATCCGGCAGGCCGGATGCAGTATGATGGAATCAAACCGGACATTGATAAGGGGGTTTTCTCTTCTCCGTGCTTTTTTTACGCGTTTAAAACCGGACAATAAACCGGACACAAATGCTGAAGACTTCCATGACCCGCAACCTCTTCGAACCCGCGCTGCCGTCTGTTCGCATGGGTGAGCTCAAGGATCTGGCCCAGGAAGTGATCGTGGCCTCGGCCACGCTTGAAGGCCGCATTGCGGGCGAAACTGCAAAGGCTCTGGGTGATCGGCTTCGTTTCTTGAACAGTTATTACTCCAACCTGATCGAGGGGCATAAAACCTCGATCATGGATATTGAAGCGGCTTTAAACAAGGAGTTTTCGGGTAACAGTGAAAAGCGGTATGCCCAACAGCTTTGCGCAGCGCACGTGCAGACCGAACGGGAATTCATGCACCGGATTCTTTCAAATCCCCCGGAAAATATCTGTGCATTTGATTTTGTGGCCGGCATCCACCACTCGTTTTACGAGAAACTGCCGCAGGAACACCGCTACACGCACAGCCGGGGTGGCTTTACCGGGTATCAGGCCAGGCCCGGGCAAGTGCGCGACGGGCATGTTTCCATGGACGGCGGAAGGACGCCGCACGGCCCGGACCCGGCAAAACTGCCGGAAATGTATCAGGCGTTTGCCGGGTTGTACCGCCCGGCCAACTTTCACGGAGACGAGCGCCTGATCGCTGCGGCAGCCGCCCATCACCGGCTGACATGGCTGCATCCCTTCAGGGACGGCAACGGCCGGGTTGCCCGCCTGTTTTCCGGGCTCTACATGGCTTATTCCGGAGTCAACCGGGGCAACCTGTGGTCCCTGTCCAGGGGATTTTCCAGGGACAAGCAGTGGTACATGACCAACCTGCAGTCCGCGGATTCGCCTTCTGCTGACGGCACCGGATTTGATCAGGCATTTTTCGCGGATTTCTGCATGTTTTTCCTGGAAACCTGCCTGGACCAGGTCAACTTCATGGACCGGATCCTGGCGTTGAACCGGATCGATGCCCGGATTGACGGCTACATCAAGGATCGGGAAGCGGCCCGGGGCGCCATGGAACCGCTCGATCCCCGGGCGGGCCGGCTGCTCAAGGCCCTGTTTTTCCGGGGAGAGGTGGCCCGGGGCGAGGCCGGGCCGGTCATGGACATGGGGCACCAGAGCCAGCGAAACGCCAGGCGCATTGTCAGTCAATTGATGCGGGAGGGACTGGTTCGATCTGATTCCCACCGCGCACCCTTAAAGATTGGTTTTCCCGCCCATGTCCTGCGCTACTATTTCCCGGACCTCTTTGACCCCTCGGTCCTGGGGGAGGCCCGTGAAGTTTTTGATTGATTCCAATACCGTTCACCTTTGGTGGACGTTTCTGGATATTGCCCGAGCGCATCTCCGCGGCCTTTCCGCCCTGCTTTCCCAAGAGGAGGCCGCCCGGGCCGAGCGGTTTATATCCGATGTCCACTCGCGGCATTTCATTGCAGCCCGCGGGATCCTGCGCCGGCTGCTGGGCAATTACCTGGAAATACCGCCCGGAGATGTCATCATTCGAAGAGATCGGCAGGGCAAGCCTTATATTGACAATCCGGAGGCGGCCGCGCCTTTGTGTTTTAACCTTTCCCATTCCCGGGGCGTGGCCTTGTTCGGGTTTTCCGTCAATCGCCGGCTCGGGGTGGATGTCGAACGCATTGATCCCGGGCGGACCCCGGAAAAACTTGCGCGCCGGTTTTTCAGGCCCGAAGAGTTCCGCGCGGTGATGGCGGCCTCCGGTCCGCACCGCCAGGAACGGTTTTTCCGGTACTGGACCATCAAGGAGGCTTACCTGAAGGCTGTGGGCGACGGCATCGGCCGTTTGGGGGATGTCGCAGTCCAGGAGGGTCCGGCCGGCTGCCGGATCCGGGATGCCGCCAGGGGTGCTGATCAGGATTGGATCATCCGAGCGGTTTCCATCCGGGCCGGGTATGCCGGGGCCGTAGCCTTTGAGGGCAGGTCGCCGGCCGATGTATCCGTTTTCCAGGTGGATCATGAAGGTTTTACAAATTTGTAAGCGCAAGGCCATAAAATTTACAAATGTGTAAAGCCCAAGCGTTCACCGGGGCGTGCCTTGTTTTGTTTTGTTGTTATGTTAAAAGGTTGTGATTTACCGGATTGTGGTACGAGTATTGCAATATTAATCAGGCCTGCCCGCGAAATCATCCGGGCGGGGATGACGGGAAAACTCTCCGCCGGCGCAAACATGCGGCTGTCGGGGATCAAGTGCAGAAAACCGGGAGTATACAAAAATGTGTCGTTTGGTCGCAATCACCAGTGAAACGCCGGTATCACCCATGACCGCATTAAATGCGCTGGACGTGATGCGCGAGGGCCATGACGGATCCGGGGTCGGGCTGTTTTTGCGGGACCTGGGCGGTCCGCTGGAGGAAATGAAAAACGAGCCCATTTTGTCCGGAATTTTCACGGAGGCAGGCATCCGGCGGCTGGACAGCTACATGATTGATATGGGGTTTTTGACCAAGTACAAGATTTCCATCCGGCTGCCCAAGGTGCCGCCGCCGGGCGTGCCCAGGCGGGACATGTACCTGGTTCGCGCTTATGAGTATCCCGAAGAATGGGAGGGTCTGCCCCGGGTGGAAAAAGAGGCCCGCCTGGTGACCGTCCGACTGGCCCTCCAGGAAATGGGCCGGGAAAAGGGGGACATGATCGTGTTTTCCTTCTGGCCGGATACCATCATGATCAAGGAAATCGGCGATCCCCTGACAGTGGGCAAATACCTGGAACTGGGCCGGGAAAATTTAAACGCCCGGATCATCATGGCCCAGGGGCGGCAGAACACCAATTACGCCATTGACCTGTATGCATGCCACCCTTTTTTCATCCAGGGTTTTTCCACCATGACAAACGGCGAGAACACGGC
>CAZTHW010000234.1:0-4236 GCA_964613595.1 uncultured Desulfobacteraceae bacterium
AAGGCGCTTACGGATTTCCTTTGTTGCAAAAATACCGCCCTGGCGGGATAAACAGATTTTTACGAATTCATCAAATTTGACAGAAAAGCATGCGCACCGTTGCGGCCCGCGCCATCCGGAATATGCTTGACCCCGAATGATTTTTTCTATAAATAACAGGAAAAATTGAGACAGCCGGCTGAAATCGCCACGGAGACACAAAACACAAGAATTTTGCTGACTTTCTTCGTGTTTCTTCGTGGTTTATTCATATAATTATTCCGCAGAAAGTCCTTATGACTGAAACCCCGCTCAGAGACGATATCGAACTGGAAGCCAAGCCGCTTGCCATTGCCGGCAAGCGGCTGGAAATTCTCTGCGTAAAGGACCTGGAGCCCTTTATTGCCGATCTGGAGCAATCCGGGGGAGAAGGCGTTGAAGGCTTTCCCTTCTGGGTAAAAATATGGGAGGCCAGCATCGTGCTCACCGACCGGTTGCTGCACATGGATCTGGAAAAAAGCCGGAACATTCTTGAACTCGGAGCGGGAATGGGCATTACCGGACTTTTTCTCGGCGCATTCGGCTACCGGGTCACTGTCAGCGACAACAACCCGGACGCCCTTGCCCTGATCCGGCGCAATGCAGCGCACAACAACCTCGACAATATACGCGTGACCGAGCTCGACTGGCATCATCCGGAGATCAAGGAAACTTTTGACATGATCTGCGGCTCGGAGCTCATTTATAAAAAATCCGACGCAAAACCGGTCATTGACATTCTTTTGCAGATGCTTGCCAAAGACGGCACCGTTTACCTGGCCCACGACATTTCCCGCATGTCCATGATGCACTTTTTAACCGAGGCCGAACCCCATTTTGACATTTCCCACAAGGGCATGTCCTTTTCCGGGGGAGGCAAAAACAAGAAAATTGTCATCCATACCCTGAAGCGCAAAACATAGGGATATCACCCTTGCATGAAATCACGGGCCTGTTTGACCACCCCATAGCCCTGGACAAAATCCTGGATGAAATCCCGACCGGCATTGTCATCCTGGACAAAAATCGCCGCATCCGGTATATAAACCGCGCCGTTTCCGCCCTGACCGGATACACCCCGGATCAGGGCCGGGGCGTGGCCTGCCATAACATCATCAAAAGCCAGGTCTGCCTCAAGGATTGCCCGGTCAGACAGATGAACAAGGACACCGGCTCGATCTGCGTACAAAGCGATCTGATTAACCGGGACCGCCAGCGTATCCCGATCCGCATTACAGCGGCCCCGCTGACAGACACCTCGGGTGAGCTTGCCGGATACATGGAAACCATCGAGGATATCCGCTCATATGCGCAGGCCGGAGCAGATATGGGCCGCGCCTTTTCGTTTTCAAAAATGATCGGCAAAAGCCCGGACATGGAGAAAGTGTTCCGTATGCTGCCCATGGTGGCCCAGAATGAATCCTCGGTGCTGATCACCGGGGAGACCGGCACCGGAAAGGATTTAGCGGCCGAAGCCATCCACGAATCCTCCGGCCGGGCAAAGGGGCCGTTTGTCAAGATCAATTGCGGGGCCCTACCGGAAACCCTGCTGGAATCCGAACTGTTCGGACATCAAAAAGGCGCATTCACCGGCGCGGTGGAAAACAAGCCGGGCCGGTTCCGGCTGGCCCACAACGGCACCCTGTACCTCACTGAAATCGGAGACCTGCCCCTGGCCCTGCAGGTCAAACTGCTGACCTTCCTTGATGACAAAATCGTCTATCCCCTGGGCAGCACCCGGGGCCACGAGGTCAATGTCCGCATGATCGCCGGCACCCACCGGGACCTGGAGCAAATGGTGCGGGAAGGCAGATTCCGCAAGGCCCTGCTGTACCGGCTCAACGTGGTGCGCGTACACCTGCCCCCGCTGCGGGAACGCGGCGAAGACATCCGGCTGCTCATGGATCACTTCCGCAACATGTTTACCGCGGAATTCGGCAAAAAAATTGAGGGATTCAGCAACGAGGCATTGATGCTGCTGAAAAACTATACCTACCCGGGAAACGTCCGGGAGCTGAGAAACATCATCGAATACGCAGTCAACGTCTGCCAGGCAGAGCGCATCGATTTGTCCGATCTGCCGGCCTACGTGGTGGAAAGCCAAAAACAAGCCGAAACCCGCGAGACGCTCTATACCCCTTCTGCGCCCGCTGACTCCGAACCTGTCCGGGGCGGGCAGAACCCGCCGGATTCATGGGCGGAAACCGAAAAGCGGATGATCATCGACGCCCTGATCAAAGCCGGGGGACGGCGCAACAAGGCCGCAGCCATCCTGGGCTGGGGCAGAAGCACCCTGTGGCGCAAAATCAAGCAATACAACATTGAATAAAATCCGAAACTCAAACTTTAGCAAATAAATCTGCATGGACACATTATCCCGGGATGTGGTATCTGTAATTAGATTTAATCTGTTTCCGGTTTACAGTTATCGGTTCACGGATAAATTCCAGCGCTGATGCCAATTGCCAAAATGCTTCAGCATCTGCATTGTTTGTTGAAAACCGTAAAACTGTGAACCGACAACCGACAACGGCTACGTATTTTTCAATCATACGCCAACCCCTGTATCCGATATGCCCAAAAAAATTCTTATTCCCTTATACGGCCGGGAAGTGGCGCCGCGCTTTGATCTGGCCGCAGAAGCGGTATTTGTGACCCTGGGTACAGACCCACACGACCGGCAGGAAAAACTCGTGGTCCTGCCCCGGGTATCTGCGGAAAAACTCTGCCACATGATTCTTACCGAAGGCATTGATACGGTCATCTGCGGAGGCATCGAAGAGGAGTATTACCAGTATTTGACCTGGAAACGAATTACGGTATATGATGGTGTTATCGGGCCGTGGGAAAAAGCCCTGGAGCGCCTGCTTGGCGGGGGGCTCCGATCCGGTGACATCATTACAGCAAACCCGGAGGCAGACACAGATGCCGGATAAGTAAAACTGGTGGCAGCGCCTCAAGAACCGATTGCCCGCAAAAGGGGAAAAAACGCCTGCCCCAGCGCTACATTGTTCTGCTGATGCTTCTGGTAACCCTTATTCCCCTTACAGTGATGGCTGAGACCAACGCCATGCAATACCGGAAAAACATCCAGGCAGAGCGCATCACCCCCATGCTGGTCATTCTTTCCGGGGAAATCCCGAAAATCTACCCGGATCGCGGGCAGCTCCAGCAGGTATTTTTAACCTAAATTGAGCGATTTTCAAGTTTGCCGCAGATACAAGGAAAAGGTGCGAGCTTTTCCATCTTTTTACCCCAACCCCCCCGGGAGAAGCAGAAGATGAGTGATCCAACCGCAATTTTACTCGTTGATGATGAGGAAGAATTTGTCTCAACCCTTGCAAAGCGCCTGGAGATCAGGGGGGTTGAACCCAAAGCCGCATATTCCGGAGACCAGGCCCTGTCCCTGATTGAAAACAACGACTATGATGTGGTTGTACTTGACGTGAAAATGCCGGGCATGAACGGACTGGAAGTCATGGATCAGATCAAGGCCCGGCGCCCGGAGATGCCAGTGATCCTGCTCACCGGGCACGGATCGACCAAGGAAGGCATGGACGGTATGCACAAGGGGGCTTTTGATTATCTGATAAAACCGCTCGATATTGACGAGCTGATCTCCAAAGTCCAGGAAGCCCTCGGCGGCCGGCCCCAGTCCGAATAACCCTGTTTGGCAAAAGAAATCCCCATGAACCCGGAAACCGGTAACACCCTGACCTTTTTCGGAAAAATGACCGCGAACCTGACCCACGAAGTCAAAAACGAGCTGGCCGCAAGCGGGCTGCTCAAGGCGGGGCACTGATCCAAACACTGCCTGAAGCCGCGAAGCGCACGGAAACAACGGTTTCTTCTTCGTGCGCTTCGTGTCCTTCGGGGTTATGGTATACGAGTGCAACTGAACCCAAGTCGTTTCACTTCTGCCCGAGCAGCTCGTAGACATGTCCTCCCGGGATCTCCTCGTTTTCAACCAGGTTTTCTGCCAGGCGGTCCATGGCCTCCCGGTTTTCCCTAAGAATCTCCATGGCTCTTGAAAAAGCCTGGCTGAGCAGGGACTCCACCTCCCCATCCACTTCCCGGGCAGTGGATTCACTGTATTGGCGCGTTTTTCTTGGCATCTGCAAACAGGCTGCGCACGCGCTTGGCGCCCACGCCCACGAACATTTCCACGAATTCCGATCCGGTAATGCTGAAAAAGGGCACATCCGCCTCGCCTGCCAC
>CAZTHW010000235.1:0-4173 GCA_964613595.1 uncultured Desulfobacteraceae bacterium
ACTCAACTTGCATAAGATATGCCAGGTGGCCGAGCTGACAGCCGATGAACTGGCCGTGCCGTTTGGCAGGCGCGCCGATTGGATTCATGATCTGGTGCACGGCATTGATCCCTCGCCGGTCCGTCCTGCCGGCGAGAAGGCCGCGATGATCAGCGCATCCTGCGAGTTCGGCGTCGGGGTCAACAATCCGGCCGCAGCGGCCCCGGCCATGTACCGGGTGGCGGAAAAAATCGGGGCGGAACTGCGAAAGCGGGGCAAGGCCGCCCGCAGCCTGGCCATCGCAATTGACTATGCCGACGGGCTGCGGTGTTTCCGACAGCTTTGCGTGCAACCATCTTCCGCAGATGACATTAGCCTTTTTGAGGTTTGCCGGGCCCTTCTGGACAAGGCATGGGTGCGGCGGGTGCGGCTGCGCCGGATTTGCGTGACCTGCGCCAAACCGGTTTCCCCGCAGGTTCAGATGGAATTGTTTTCGGAAAATCAGGCTGTCCGGGAAAAAAGAGATGCCGTGATCCATGCTGTGGACCGCGTCCGGCAGCGCTTCGGCGCCGGCGCGGTGTGCATGGGGCGGACAATGGCGCCGTGATGGTTCCGCTCAGCGTGCATTCCGGATATTCTTTCATGCAGGGGACATCCGGCATTGAAGCGCTTTGCCGGCACGCCGCAGCCCTGGGATATGACCGACTGGCTCTGACTGACACGGACAATCTCTGCGGGCTCTGGTCCTTTCTGAGCGCCTGCCGGCGTGAAGGACTCCGGCCGATTATCGGCGCGCAAATCACCAATCCCCGCTTTTCCACCCGCGCGGTATGCCTGGTCAAGGACGAATCCGGATATGCCAATCTCTGCCGCCTGCTCACCCGGCGGCACACGGATTCGGAATTTGACCTGAAAATCGCGTTGACGGAACTGGAAGGCGGCCTGCTGGTGCTCACCGCTGATCCGGAGCTGCTTTGCATCTGCCATGATGCGGGCATGGACACTGCGGCCGCCATGCCGGTGCGTCCGGTCGGGGCCTCCAGTCCTTTGCGGCAGACCGCCCGGCGCTTAAACATCCCGCTTGCTGCCGTGCCGGACAGTTTTTTTCTTCAGCCCGGGGATTTTTTACTTCACCGGATGCTGCGGGCCATTGCCAAAAACACCGTACCGGGGCGCCTGGGGCCCGGGGATACGGCCCCGAAAGATGCGTTTCTGGCCTCGCCTGGGCAATACCGGCAGCGGTTTGTGGTCTGCCCCGAGGCTGTGGAAAACACCCGTGTTCTGGCAGAGCGCCTTTGCTTTACCGGGCCGGATTTCGGGCGGGTCATGCCGCCTTATGAACACGCGCCCCCGCAGGAAACGGTCGGGCGCCTGCGGCAGGCCGCATGGGAAGGGGCCCGGCAGCGCTACGGACAGATCCCCGAATCCGTGTCCCGCAGGCTTTGCCGTGAACTGGAAATCATTTCCGAGATGGGGTTTTGCGGTTATTTCCTGGTGGTGGCAGACATCGTGCGGCAAAGCCCCCGCACCTGCGGCCGCGGTTCCGGGGCGGCCTCCCTTGTGGCCTATTGCCTGGGCATTACCAATGTCTGCCCGGTTCGTCATAATTTGTACTTTGAGCGGTTTTTAAACCCGGGCCGCGCTGATCCGCCGGACATGGACGTGGACTTTGCCTGGGACGAGCGAGACGACGTGATCTCCGGGGTGCTTTCCAGGTACGCGGGCCGCGCGGCCATGGTGTCCAACCATGTGTGTTTCCAGCCCCGCATGGCTGTTCGCGAAACCGCCCGGGCCTTTGGGCTCACCGACCGGGAGATCAGCCATGTGACCCGGGGGCTGGCTGGCGGGTGGGAGGCCGGGGCCCCCGATGAGAACTGGCTGCAGCACCTGGCCGCGCACCCGCGCATGCGGGGGACGGATTTGTCCGAGCCCTGGCCGGAGATCCTTTGCATGGCCCGGCGGATTACCGGGCTGCCGCGCTATCTCTCGCTGCATCCGGGCGGGGTGGTGATCACCCCGTCGCGCATCGATACTTACGTGCCGGTGCAGCATGCGCCAAAAGGGGTGCCAATGGTGCAGTGGGAAAAAGACGGGGCGGAGGACGCCGGACTGGTCAAGATCGATCTGCTGGGCAACCGCAGCCTCGGGGTGATCCGGGATGCCCTGGCCAACATGCGGGAAAACGGCGCGGCGTTCAATGAGCAGGCCTGGGTGCCCGAAGAAGACGGCGCCACCCGGGATGCGCTTGCCCGGGGCGAGACCATGGGGTGTTTTTACATTGAAAGCCCGGCCATGCGGCTTTTGCAGAAAAAAACCCGGGTCGGGGATTTTACGCACCTGGTGATCCATTCCTCGATTATCCGCCCGGCGGCAAACGAGGTGATCCAGGAATACATCCGGCGCCTGCACGGGGGGGCCTGGGAGCCGATCCATCCGCGGATGACCGACGTGCTAAACGAGACTTACGGCCTGATGGTCTTCCAGGAGGATGTTTCGCGCACGGCCGTGGCCGTGGCCGGGTTCTCCCATGCCGAGGCAGACGGCCTGCGCCGGGTCATGTCCAAAAAGGACCGGCAGCGCCATTTGCAGGATTATTATGTGCGCTTTGCCGCCGGGGCAAAGCAAAGAGGCGTCAATGCGGCAGACATTGAAAACATCTGGCGCATGATCATGAGTTTCAGCGGGTATTCCTTCTGCAAGCCGCATAGCGCTTCGTATGCGCGGGTTTCTTTCCAGTCCGCGTATCTGAAGACCCATTATCCGGCCGAGTTCATGGCCGCGGTGATCAGCAACCAGGGGGGATTCTATTCCACGTTTGCCTACGTGTCCGAGGCCCGGCGCCTGGGACTGACCGTTTTGCCCCCGGACGCGGAAAAAAGCCGCGTGCGCTGGACCGGCCGGGACCGCACCCTGCGCGTGGGGTTCCTGTCGATCCGGGATCTTTCCCAAACCACCCGGGAGCGCATCATCGGCCAGCGCAGCCGCCGCAGGTTTTCCGATGCCGCCGATTTTTTCGAGCGCGTCCGCCCGGATGAAGCCGAAGCGCGGGCCCTGATCCACAGCGGCGCCCTGGACCGGTTTTCCCCGGAAACACACCGGGCCGTGCTGCTCTGGCAGTTTTCCGCATGGCAGAAAACGCGTTGCCGGCAAAATGCCGAGAGATCCCTGTTTGCAGATCCCGCACCGCCGGCCGTGCCGGATCTGCCTGCAGATGATCCGCATCAGCGTTTGCGCCGCGAGTTTGCCGTGCTTGGATTTTTGTGCGACCGCCATCCCATGTTGATGATCTCTGAGCGGCTGAAAAAACAGCACCTTGTCAAGGCATGGAATATTGCAAATCATACGGGCAGACAGGTTCGATTTGCCGGCTGGTTGATTACCGGCAAGACGGTTTTGTCCAAAAAGGGCGATCCCATGAAGTTTGTCACGTTTGAAGACGAAACCGGCATTGTGGAAACCACGTTTTTCCCGCGGGCCTACCACCGTTTCTGCCATCTGCTCGAGCCGGGGCGCCCGTATATGCTTTCCGGCAGAGTCGAGAAAAATTGGGATGTGGCCACGGTCACAGTGGATGCGGTGGCGCCGGCGTGAATGTATTTTTTCGGATCCGCAGTTTTGCCAATCTTTCGTATGGCGAAGACAGGGATTCGTTATTACAATTGGAGAAGTTAATAAAAAACCGGAGGGTCCTTTTTATATCGCCGTTTCGGCCCCGAAAAAAGCTGGTAAACACCGGGTCAGGGCTTGGGGAACGGAAGAATTATAAGGAACAATGCGATGTTTCGTAACATCCTTATTCCGCTGGACGGCTCCCGCCTGGCTGAAGGCGCTGTCTCCTGCACCCTGGCCTTTGCCCGGACCTTCGGGTCAAAGGTCACGCTGCTGCGGGTTCTTGAAAAACCGCAGCAAGTCGACAGCTCGTATCCGATTGATCCGCTGGATTGGAATATGTCCAAAAGGGAGGTCCGGGCTTACCTGGAGGAACTGGGTTCCCGGTTCGAAGCAGAGGGGATTGCGGCGGAATTTATTTTAAAGGAGGGAGAACCCGCCCAGCGCATTATCGAAGTCATTCGTCAGGCCGGCATTGATCTGATGGTGGTCAGCACTCACGGCAGAAGCGGACTCAGCGGGTGGTCCGCCGGCAGCGTGCTGCAGAAAATCGTTATGCGGGCCCGCATTTCCATCATGCTTGTT
>CAZTHW010000236.1:0-4153 GCA_964613595.1 uncultured Desulfobacteraceae bacterium
ACCCACCGGATCGCCCGGTCCACGGCAGAAGACGCCCTGGCGGACTGCGGCGGCAAGATTCCCGACGCGGTCATCATGGGCGTAACCACCGGGGGGATGCCCAAAACCGAACTGCTGCTCAAATCCGGCACCGATGATCCGCACGCGTACCAGTACCATGCCGCGGGCTCCGTAGCCGAATCCATTGCGGATTTGAGCCACTGCCGCGGCCCGGTTTTTACCGTGTCCACGGCCTGCTCCTCCGGGGCCGCGGCAGTGGCGCTGGGCATTGCAATGCTGCAAAACGGACTGGTCGGCTCCGTACTGGCCGGAGGCGCGGATGCCCTGTGCCGGATGACGTACCACGGATTTAACGCCCTGCAGCTACTGTCTGCCACAGGTGCAAAACCGTTTGACCGGGACCGCGACGGGATGAGCTTATCCGAAGGCGCGGCCATGCTGTTTTTGCAATCCGCACAGGCCGCCCCGGAAAACGCAAAGGCGGAAATGCTGGGCTTCGGCCTTTCCTGCGATGCCTATCATGCCGCAGCCCCGCATCCGGAAGGGCGCGGGGCACGCCAGGCCATGGACGCCGCCCTCCGGGCCGCCGGCCTGGATCCGGCGGACATCGACTACATCAACCTGCACGGGACCGGCACCATCAGCAACGACGCGGCCGAAGCAAGGGCGGTCAACAGCCTGTTCGAAAACCGCATGCCCCGGCTTTCTTCAATCAAAGGCGCTTCCGGACACAGCCTGGCAGCCGCCGGAGCCATTGAACTGGCCGTATCCGCCATCTCGATTTCGGAAAACATGGTTCCGGCCAACCACGGCATGCAGAACCCGGATCCCGAACTCGGGATCAATCCTCAATCCGAACCCGAGACCCGGGAAATTCAGACCGTGCTGTCCAATTCCTTCGGATTCGGGGGGAACAATGCCGCGCTTGCAGTGGGCCGCCCCCGGAACGAGACCCGGCAGGCGGATTTCTCCCCCATGCCCATGGCCGTGGCGGGCAATGCCTGTATCACCGGCGGCGGCAGGACTGCAGACACGACTAAAGCCTTCCTGGATGGCGCACTGTGCGGCGGGATGCTCGGGCTTGCCGAGATCTCCGCAAACCTGCCGCCCCGGGCGGTGCGCCGCCTGAAAAGACTTTCCAGGCTCGCCCTGGGCCTTGCCCGGGAGGCGCTTGACAACGCAGAACAGCCATCTTCGCCATCAGGCGTATTTTTTGCCACCGGCTGGGGGGCGCTAACCGAGACCCATGATTTTCTGACCCGGCTGTTTGAAAACCAGGAACGGTTCTCCAGTCCCATGGACTTTGTGGGTTCGGTGCACAATGCCCCGGCCGGGGAAATCGCCATGATGTTTGGCGCCACAGGCCCCAATCTCACAATGACCGGCGGGGACCACTCGTTTGAACAGGCCCTGATGGCCGCCTCCGTGCTGGGCGATACCACGGGCGGGCCCTTTCTGGTCATCGGTGCGGACGAATGCCATCAGCGGCTTTCTCCCCTGTTTGACGCCTCGGTTTCATGCACCCAAACGCTTTGTGACGGCGGGGGCGGGCTGTGCCTGAAAAGGGCGAAAAGCGGCCTGATGGTGCGGCCCGTGTTTTTCCGGCGCGCGAATGAAGAAAAACATGCCGTCCAATCCCTTGTCAAACGCCTGGGCGGCGCGGATGCCGTCAAAAACCGATTTGGAGCGATATTTGCCGGCATTCCCGCGGGCTGTCGCCAAACCGGTGAAAAACAGGTGCACATGTTTCAATCCCTTACAAAATCTGTGGCACCGGTGTTGGATTATCGGAAATACACGGGCCAGTTCGCATCGGCCTCGGCAGTAGCCGTAAGCCTGGCTGCGGCATGTGTGCAGCAGGACCGGATTCCGCCGCAGCCGGGAGAAAAAGAGCCGACCCCCTTAAACCGCGGCGCAGTACTGGTGCTCGGCACGGGTAAAAACCTGACGGCCATCGAGGTTTTTTGGGCATGAAAGTGCTTCTGATTTCGGCAAACACGGAAACCACACCCTACCCGGTCTATCCCCTGGGCATCGACTACGTGGCCGGGGCCATAGACCGCAGGCACCGGGTGTTTGTCACAGATATCAATGAAACCGGGGATCCTGCAGCCATAGCAGGCCGTATCCGGGAACTTGCCCCGGATGTCATCGGCATTTCCATCAGAAACATTGACAACACGGACGTAAAATCCCCGAAAACCTACATTGATCGGCACCGGTTACTTATATCTGCTATCCGGCAAATCACCCGGGCGCCGGTGGTACTCGGCGGCAGCGGGTTTACCCTTTTTCCCGGCCGGCTGATGGAAGCACTTCAGGCAGACTACGGGATCATCGGCGAGGGGGAACGATTCAGCGATTTTCTGAACGCACTGGAAATGCAGGTCGATGTCAGCAGCCTGTCCGGGGTGATCACCAGATCCGAAACCAGTGCGAAAACCATCTCCTATCCGGCGCCCTGGCAGGGAGAATTTGCAAGGCGATTTGACCCGGAAAGCCCGCACGTGGCCTATTACCTGAAAAAGGGCGGCATGCTCAACATCCAGACCCAGCGGGGATGCCCGTTTAACTGCATCTACTGCACCTACCCGCATATCGAAGGCCGGCGGCTGCGGGCAAGGTCCCCGCAGTCCGTGGGCCGTACCGCGCGCATGCTCCAGGACGCGGGAGCCGGGTATCTGTTTGTCACAGACTCGGTTTTCAATGCAGATCCCGAACACAGCATGGAAGTGGCCCGGGCGTTTCAACGCGCCGGGGTAACCATTCCGTGGGGTGCCTATATTGCGCCGGTGCGCCCGCCGGCCGACTATTTCAGGGTCCTGGCCGATGCCGGCATGACGCACGTGGAATTCGGCACAGAGGCGTTTTGCGATCCCGTCCTGGAGAACTATCGAAAACCGTTTCGCACGGCGGATATTTTTGATGCCCACCGTGCGGCTGTTGATGCCGGGCTGAACACGGCGCACTTTTTTCTGCTGGGTGCACCGGCGGAAACGCCCCGCACCCTGGCCGAAACCCTGGACAACGCCGGAAAACTGGAAAAAACCGTCTGCTTTTTCTTTGCCGGCATCCGTATTTACCCGCACACCCGGCTTTATGAAATTGCCGCCGCATCCGGGCAGATCGCGGAGAATCAGGATCTTTTAACCCCCCGCTTTTATGAGCCCGAGGGCATCAGGCTCGAACAAATCGAAAAAACCCTGCAGGAGCGTGCGCAAAATCGCATGAACTGGGTTTTCGGCGCAGGCGGGGAAAAAACGGCAAAGATCCTCTCCCGGCTCCATGACCGGGGCCATGTGGGGCCTCTATGGGATCACCTGATCCGATGAAAAACAAGCGCGCCATTGCCCCTGCCGAAATCCTGGGCGCGATCTGCGGTGTTGCCGCGGCGGGAGTTTTTTTCATCCACCCGTATTTGTCTGCGGCCGTGCTTTCGGCGTTTGTGGCCGTGTGCCTGGCCGCGCCCTTTTTTCCGGCCACCGGCCTGTTTCTGCCCGTCATCCGCCGGGGCCGGCGGGATACAAACAGTGTGGCCGTCACATTTGACGACGGTCCGGATCCGCGCACCACGCCCTTTTTACTGGACCTGCTCGCCCGATTCAACGTGCATGCAACCTTTTTTATCCCCGGGAAAAACGCCCGGGCGCACCCGGAACTCGTCAGCAGGATCATGGGTGCCGGCCACGCCGTTGGAAACCACACCTTTGCCCATGACGTGCTTGTCATGCTCAAATCGCAAAAAGACCTGGCCCGCGAAATCGATGACGCGCAGAAGGTATTCGGGGATTTTGGCCTCACGCCCCTGACCTTCCGTCCCCCGGCCGGGGTGGTAAACCCGAAGCTTGGCGCCGTATTAAAAACCCGGGAAATGGTCTGCATTCATTACACCTGCCGGGGCCCGGACATGGGCAACCGCAGGATCCGGGGGCTTTCCGGGAAAATACTGGCAAAAATCCGTGCGGGCGACATCGTGCTTTTGCACGACTGCTGCCCCCAATCCGCAAATTTCAGCGTGGAAATCTGGCTTTCCGAAATCGAGAAAATCCTGGCCGGTCTCCCGCAAAAAGGCCTCCGGGCGGCCCCCCTGGCCGAGCTCATTGAACGGCCGGTTTGGAATATCGATGAGATTCATATCTTATGAGGGCCTGCT
>CAZTHW010000237.1:0-4140 GCA_964613595.1 uncultured Desulfobacteraceae bacterium
ATTTTCTCCACCTTCGGCCGGCTGCCGTGCTCGGTGATAAAGCGTTTCAGGTGCCTGACGGCAAGAGGGGCATCCAGGGTGCTCCGCCGGCACTTGGACTCGCAAGCGTGATCGCAGACACGCCCGCACACACTCGGGAACGGATTGGTTCTGAGCAGCACCTTGTAGGCATCATCCAATCGCCCGGCCCGCACCAGGGCAATGTAGGCCGGAATATCCATCTCCACCGGGCATGTATGCCGGCAGGGCGCCTTGACAATCTCCTGGCACACGGCCGCATCGCAGTGTTTTTCATAGATGTGGGCTTCGTATTCGTGCCGGAAATAGCGAAGCGTGGAAAGCACCGGGTTCGGGGCGGTCTGGCCGAGTCCGCAAAGGGCGGTGTTTTGGATGATCTCCGCCCATTTCTCCAGGGTCTGGATATCGCCCGGTTCGCCCCGGCCCTCGCAGATCTTTGTCAGAATATCGAGCATCTTCTGGGTCCCCACCCGGCAAGGGGTGCACTTCCCGCAGGACTCATCCCGGCAGAAGTCCATGAAAAACCGGGCGATATCCACCACACACTTGTCTTCGTCCATGACGATCATGCCGCCCGATCCCACAATCGCACCCAGTTGGGAAATCGATTCGTAATCCACCGGAGCGTTCAAATGCGCCACCGGTATGCAGCCGCCGGAGGGACCGCCCAGCTGCACTGCCTTGAATTTCTTGCCGTTCGGAATCCCGCCGCCGACGTCATGGATGATGGTGCCGATAGGCGTTCCCATGGGCACCTCCACGAGGCCGATATTGCTGACATCCCCGGTCAGGGCGAACACCTTGGTGCCGCGGCTCTTGCGGGTGCCGATGCCGGCATACCACCTGCCGCCTTTGAGGATAATCTGGGGGATATTGGCCAGGGTTTCCACGTTGTTGAGGATACTGGGCTTTTTCCAGAGTCCCTGCACCGCCGGGAAAGGCGGCCTGGGCCGGGGGGTACCCCGTTTGCCCTCGATAGAGGTCATCAGGGCGGTTTCCTCTCCGCATACAAACGCTCCCGCCCCCCGGTAAACCTCCAGGTCAAAATCAAATCCGGAGCTGAGAATATTTTTTCCCAGAAATCCCGCCTGCCGTGCCTGAGCAATCGCGGTATTCAGCGTGGCCACTGCAAGGGGATATTCCGCACGGCAGTAGATATACCCCTGGTGTGCGCCGATGGCTCTGGCCGCAATGATCATGCCCTCGATCACCGCATGGGGGTCGGATTCCAGCACGCACCGGTCCATGAAAGCCCCGGGGTCGCCTTCATCCGCGTTGCACAATACATATTTGGTATCGGATTTCGAGCCTACGGCAAACTGCCATTTCAGTCCGGTGGGGAAACCAGCCCCGCCCCGGCCACGGAGGCCGGCGCGCTTGACTTCATCGATGATCTCCTCGGGGGCCATCTGGAAAAGCGCCTTGACCGCGCCAAAATAGCCGTCCATGGCGATGTATTCCTCGATCCGGTCGGCCTGGATAAGGCCCCGGTTCTTCATCACCACCGGCTGCTGCATGCCGAAAAACGGCAGATCCCGGGTATGGGAGGTGGCCTTTTGAAGCGCCGTGGGCGGCCCCTCGGGCTCCTCTTCAATCTGCTCCCACCCCCTGGCGAAGACCCATTCCGGGTTGACGCGGCCGTTGATCACGTGCTCGGAAAATATCGTTTCCGCCATGTCCGGGTCCACCCGGGCATAGCGAACCGGCTCCAGGCCTTGCCGCTCAACGGTGATCAGCGGTTCATAATTGCATATGCCGGCGCATCCGGAAGTGGTGATGGAAATATTTGTCCGGCCGCTGGCTGCAATGGCCGTCTTGAGCCTTTCGAGCACCCTGTCCGCACCGGAGGAGATACCGCATGTTCCCATATGCACGGTGATCCGCACATTCTGCTGGTGCTCGTCGAGTTCCCGGGCCCGAAGCGCCTTCCCCTTGACCTCGTATAATTGTTCAATATTGAGCCGTGACATGGATCTCCCTCCTCCCTCACGCATAGTCTTCGATGATCTCGGGAACTTTTGTCGGCTTGGTCTGCCGATGGGTGTCTTCATCCACCATCATCACCGGGGCCAGTCCGCAGGCACCAAGGCATCGGACGGTTTCCAGGGAAAAGCGGGTATCTTCGGTGGTGCTGCCGGGCTTGACCTGCAGGGTCTGACAAAGCTTTTCCAGGATTTTTTTGCCTCCCCTCACATAGCATGCCGTTCCCTGACAGCACCGGATGGTGTGACGCCCCCTGGGCTCCATGGTAAAAAACGAATAAAAAGTCACCACCCCGTGTACCTTGCTCAGGGGGATTGTCATCTGCCGGGCCACTCTTCTCTGTATGGACTTGGGCAGATATCCGATGGTCTCCTGGATTTCTTCGAGCACCGGTATCAGCGCACCCTTTTTGGGTTTGTACCGTTGGATAACCGCATCCACGGCGGCCAGCTCGGCCGGGGAGAATTCTTCGGGATCTTTTGTTTTGGATTCCTGGATGGTTTCTGCCACGATGCCACCTCCTTTGATGAAGTGCCAAGCCTTCAGGCGGGACCTGGATGAAAAAAAGAACGATTCCTGACTTTGAGAAAAGCAATATTTGTGCCAACACCGCAGATAACAAGAATGGTCCGAAAACCGGAAAAACAGCTAGAACCAGAAATCCAGGCGGCGGATCAGGGTGACCACGGCACGCACTTCCTTTAAGGGAATGCAAAGCCCTGCAGCCACTTTGTGCTGCATGTCATCCGGGATATAGCCATAGATGTTGCGGATTTCGTCCAGCACCGGGATCAGCGCGCCCTTTTTTGATTTGTATCGCTCAATCACGGCATCCACGGCCGCCTGGTCGGCCGGGGGAAGCTCAACGGCCCCGCCTTTTTCTTCATTTTCCATGGATTCAATCACCATAGGACCTCCTTTGATAACATGCGGTGCGCAGCGGAAAACACCGGCCGGATCCAAAGCCGGATGTTGTTTGAAAAGCTAAAAAGCAACAGACGTGCCAGGGCACAAAACCACAGAAAGGACAATCGGAGACGACCCGAAGGAGGAACTTTGCGGCACGGCGGCTCAGCGGCTGTCAACCGCGGGCAAAAAACCTGTAACCCATTTGTTGACAAGATGTAAATTTTTTGTGTACAGACATCAGACGGGTATGACCGGAGACGGTCAGGAATCCGTTCTGCCGGTCCGGCACGCTTCTTCTGCTCGCTGCACCCGGAATCCGTTTTGAACAAACAGCATGCACATGCCGGGCAAATGGGGGGCGCCCACGCCTGCGAAAACAGGTCCTTCTCCAATATACGGGCGCATACGTTCGAACAGGATCCGGTCCCGCTGTTCGATCACGTCCCAGCGGCGGCTGGGAAAACCGGTGGTGATGGACATGAGTTTTTCCGGGTCTCCTGCCAGGTAATGCCGTATGTATTCTTCGGCATACCGCGGCCACTGATCGGCCTGCGCCAGAAACCCGATGAATTTCTCTGTCGGCAGATTTTCAAGCACCGCGATCTGCTCCTCGATGGTTTCCATAAAACCGATGGGTTTGCCCATTTTACCGGCGATTCGGTAAATTTCGAGGTCCACGGAATGCGTCCATCCCCGTGCCCGCAAAAACGTCCCCCAAAGGGTGAAAAAGGCCCGCCAGGGTTTCATTCCCCGGATCATGTCATAGATGGGATCTGCATTCCGGAATCTACGGATATCTGTAAAAAAGGAAGGCACCCGGTTTAGGCAGGCGGGCATCAGCACCCGCTCCAGCCTGGCCGCGGCATCCCGGCTGAGCATGTCGAGCAGGTTCGGTTCTGAGGGGGAGGCACGCCCGGCTTCGGCCACTTTCTCCATACTTTCAGCATCCAGCGGACCCTCAAGAAGAACGCGATTGGCCCACCCGACATAGCGAGTGATGTCGGTGCGGAAACTGTAGGGAAAAAAGTGCGCCGTTCCCGCGACAAGAGCGGGATTTTGTCCGCCTTCCACCCGCCGGAGCATTTTGAACGTTTTTTCAGCGCTTTTTCTGGCCATCATGAAGGATTTGCGGTTGTTGTCAGGCTTTCCGGTCCATGATTCTGAAACCTAAATTGAATGACTTAATTCCTTAAAAAAATAAAAAAGATTGATCCGTGTAAAAATTTGAAA
>CAZTHW010000238.1:0-4125 GCA_964613595.1 uncultured Desulfobacteraceae bacterium
AGCAAATACAAAAAACATTGTTTATAGTAATAAACTGTGGTATGCAAATAAACCAGATGAAAACCATTTGATAAAGTCTGTGCGGTTTGACGAGAAAAAAGTGTTGAAGGAATCGGGTTATGTCTGAAAAATCCACATTTGAACAGTTAAGAGAAGATGAACGCGAAGTTCGCAAGCAGCTGATCATCAAGGCGGCCATGGAGCTTTTTGAAGAAAAGTCCTTTCATGAAATCGGCATGCGCGATATTGCCTTAAAAGCCGGGGTTTCGGCCGCATCCATATACAGGTATTTTCCCAGCAGGGATGACCTGTTTGTCGAAGCGCTGATCCAGGATATGAACCATATCGAGCAAAGGCTGAAAAAGCGCGGGGAAACCGGCAGCAGTATCGAGGAGCTGGCCATTGCCGTTGTGGACTATATGATCGACAACGAGGCCACCTTCCAGATGATGGTGCATTTCATGATCAGAGGAGAGCTAAACCCTCAGGCCCTGAAGAAATTCAACAGCGTGCAGCGCTATTTTCTGGATATATTTAAAAATGCCGTGGAGCGCACAGAGGGCTCAGAGCAGCTGCATTTAAACGCCCAGGCGTTTTTTGCCTCCCTGGCCGGGGTGGTGCTGACCTTCAGAAATTACCCGGGCCGCACAGAGGGGGAAAAGCGAAAGGCCGTTCACAAGCTGGCTCTGATGATCATGCACCCGGGGGAGTTTGACGAGCTGGAAGCCGACTAGGGTGCCGCGCCTGATCGGCTTCAACTGAAAATTGTGCATACCTGCCGGAATACCGGGGGGAAAAGTGAAACAAGGTAAACCGGGCAACCCCGGCGTCTGCTGCAATCCGGCCCGCCTGGGCGGCGGTCAGGTGTTTTTTCCGCCACGCGATATCCCGGTCTTCCTCCAGAAACGCCGCCTCGATAAACAAGTGATAGGCATTTTCTGCCAGGGCCGCCATCCGCTCCCGGTTGGCCGCGTGAAATGCCGCATCCGCGATGTAGGCGATTTTTCTGCCCGGGGTGACAATGGCCAGGCGCCGGACAAGTTCGCCCAGTAAAAACCGTTCCGGCTTCCGGCCCCGGCAATAGTCCCCGGGAATTTCAAATTCGGTTTCCGGGTCGCGGTTGGCATAAAGGGCCTGCTTGAATTCATAGAGCCACGGACCGGGCGTCAGGCCCATTTCTTCGAGCATATCCTTTCGGATATTGACACTGAATCGCTCCCGGACCGCGTAGCCGACACAGGGAATATCATGGTCGAGCAGGGCGGCATCCACCGTAAATGCCGGTTCCCGGTACAAAACCGGCGCTGCATGGCTTTCGGATTGCGGCGCAGAGCCGGCAAAGCCGTCCCTGCAGTCAAACCGGCAGGTAACCAGCCGGTCCGGGCGGATTTCCGTAACCGCCAGCCGGAGCGGGGCCTCATAGTTGTGTACCAGGTTCCAGGAATAGGCGCCGAGTTTTGCCGATACATTGGCAATAAACCCTTCAGGGCCGAAAACGTGCAGGGTTTTTTCCCGTCCCAGGCAGATGCGCAGAATCCGGTCAAATCCGATAAAGTGATCCATGTGCGTATGCGTGATAAACACATGGGTGATTTTCAGGATATCTTTCGGGCAAAGCGCGGAGATGTCTCCGGCGTCGAAGATCAGGGCCCGCTTTTCATAGAAAAACGGCACAAACAGGCCCGGGTCGCCGGTGGGATCGTTGACAAGCCGGGGATTGAATATCGGTGGCATCAGGTCATCAGGTACCTTACCACCTGGCGGTGGATGCAGGCGTAAATCTCTTCGTCCGACCCGTAAATATCAATGATTTCCGGGTGCTTGATGAGTTGCTCGATTATAAACGCCGTGATGTAAAGGGTCACCACGTGCGGATTTGCCACCAGGTTCCGCAGGGGAGCCACCTGATAGTCAATCTCGAAGTCATCCGCCTTTGAAAGCCGTTCCAGGCAGTACTCCATCTGCTCGCGAAGCGCGTTTGTATTGTTGGTCTCAACAAGCTGGTTTTCAACGAGTTTCGAGGAGAGGGCATTGCCCAAAGCACCGATCACTTCGCCGACCGCGTGAATGGATCGCCGGCGTTCATATTCCTTGGATGTCTCGATTCGGGAAATCAATCGCGACTCCCCGCTGTTTTCAGGTCGAAACCGTTTGGACATACCCGATTCCCTTTTTTGTATATGGTTTCGTGAAAGTGATAATCTTGTATCATAATGGCACCAGGCGGCGATTTCAAGAAAAAACTCATGAGTCTGGTTTTTCAGGCTGTGTTGCCGCATCTGCCACAATGAGCTGGATGTCCTTTTTGCCGTTGTAATGATTCCACCGGACCCGGAAAGCCAGCCTGTCCAGGCGGCGGGGAAGTTTGCGCTGCGGGTCGATGTTGAACCAGACCGCCGGAAGGGTCTGCTTTTTCTTTGATTCGGGCTGCCGCAGCATCAGCCGCAGATGTTTTTCCCCGATGATCTTTGAGAATACCACTTCCACGTTCTGCGCAAAAAACAGGGGTTCCGGGTTCTTCTCGCCGAACGGCTCAAGGCGGGAAAGCTCGTCTGCAAGGTTTTCACTGATCATGTCAAAAGAAATCTCGCAGTCGAGATCCACACGGGCGGCAAACACCGAATCCGGGCAGTTGCTGCAAATCCGGGCCTCGAATTCGCTGCGAAACGCCTCGATCTGCTCGTGGCACAGGCGAAGCCCGGCAGCCATGGCATGTCCGCCAAAGGCTTCCAGGTGGCCGGCACATGCGGAGATGTTTTCGTACAAATCAATACCGGGCAGGCTCCGGGCCGAGCCCACCCACATGCCGTTGTTCGCCCCGAAAAGCACCGTTGGCCGGCCGTATTTTTCCGTCACCCGGGAGGCCACAATGCCCAGCACGCCCTGGTGCCAGTCCGGGTCTGCAAGCACCAGGGATTTCTGTTCAAGCATTTCCGGGCATTGCTCCAAATACATTTCAATGCGGCGCAGGATCTGGGATTCCACGCTCTGGCGCCGGGAATTCAGGGTGTTGACATGTTCTGCAAGGCGCCGGGCTTCTTCCGGATCCCCGGTGGTCAGCAGTTCCACGGCCAGGCGGGCATGATCCATCCGACCGGCGGCATTCAGGCGGGGGCCCAGCCGGAAGGCCAAATCTTCGGCTTCCAGGGCCGGTTTTTGAATGCCGCAGACTTCGATCAACGCCTGGATGCCGGGTCGCGGTGCGGCGTTTAACATTTCCAGGCCCACCCGGGTAAGCACCCGGTTTTCGTAAACCAGGGGCACGATATCCGCCACAGTACCAAGGGCCACCAGGTCGCAGACTTCCTTTAAATTGGGCTCTTGTCTGTCCTGCCAGAAGCCCTTTTCACGGAGCCTGGCACGCAGTTGCATGAGCAGGGCAAAGGTAACACCTACGCCGGCCAGGTGATCCAGGCCGGAAGAACAGTCTTCGCGCTTGGGGTTGACCACCGCAGCAGCCTGCGGCAGGGTCTCAATATCGTGGTGATCCGTGATGATCACGTCAATGCCGGCGTGGTTGGCAAGTTCCACGGCTTCATGACTTGCCGAGCCACAGTCCACGGTGACGATCAGGCTGGCTCCGTATCGGGCCGCTGTCTGCGTGATGTGTTCTGCGCGCAGACCGTAGCCTTCCTCGATTCTGTGCGGGATGTGAAAATCCACATTTGCCCCGGCATGCGCAAGAAACTGGTATAAGATGGTGGTGGCGGTAATGCCGTCCACATCGTAATCGCCAAAGACCAGGATGGTTTCCTTATCGGAAATGGCCCGGCATATGCGCGAAACCGCCGGTTCCAGATCCTTCAGGGATAACAGGGACTCGATATTGCGCAGGGAGGGGTTTAAAAAGGCTTCGGCCGCGGCCCCGGAGTCAAGCCCGCGGTTTACCAGCACGGCCGCGGTTACCGGGTGGCACTGCAGCCGCCTGTAGAGGCGGCGCACCTGCTTTTCGTCCGGCTGCAAAATGTTCCATGCCTTTTCCATGTTGTGGGTATAACTTATCCATTTGCCCCTGACAATGAGAAACTCGCAGGACCGGTGTATCAGGGAAAAACGCCTTGAAGATCGCCAGTGTCCATCCAGAGATCGGATAATTTGTTCAAGTTCAAGGAAGGCGAAAATTTT
>CAZTHW010000239.1:0-4125 GCA_964613595.1 uncultured Desulfobacteraceae bacterium
CCCCCTCTATTAGCGGCTTTTCAGGCACCAGGTTTCCGATACAGCCCCGAAGCTGATCGTCGATTTTCAGGGTGACAAAAGTGCCGCGGTTAGAGTGGAAGACCGGGTCCCGGGCGGCATCATCTCCGAGTTGTGAAGCCCCGGTTTCCACACCAAGGCGGTCGGCAATACTTTTGCGGGCCACTTCCAGCAGCACCTCGCCTTTTTCCTTGCTGATTTGCTGGTTGTTTTCATGTTCACTCATACGGGCTTCTCCATAAAATGCGATGGTTGCGTAACCGACCACCCGGTCGCGCCTGCCGGCGGTATCGCCGCTGTTGGCATAATGCAGCAGCCGGGAATTCCATTGTTTGCCGCGGGTCATCTCCATGAGTACCAGAAGCGGTTTCCAGCCGCATGCGCGCCGCGGGTCGGCCGCGAGTTCTTCCGACTTCATGCCTGTGATGATCTCGATTGTCTTGCGATCCCGGGATAAAGCATTTTCATACGGCAGGTAGTGGGACAGGTCAGTACTGACAATGATCAGGGTGCTGCTGTCCACAACGGTTTCAATTGCCCCGGCATAGGCTGCCACATTGCCGTTTTTCCCGAATACGATCGGGATAATTTCAAAATCCGAAAGCCATGTCTGCAGAAACGGGAGAATCACTTCCACGGCGTGTTCGCGCTTATCCGAGGCGGCAACCGGCCGGAACATGTCATACTGCTTTTGCAGGCGCGCGGCATCCGGGTGAAGATCCACCCTGCCAAGCGGTGTCCGGTAGCTGTCCGCATCGGTGATGGCCCCCTTGTCAAAGCCCACCCGGTGGTCCGGGGCCATGATAATTACCTTTGAAAATGATTCTTCTGAAATAACCTGCGCGGCACTGGCTGCCACGGGCCCGGAATACCGGTATCCGGCATGCGGCATGATCAGGGCTTTCAGGGGCAATTCCGGAAGGTCTTTTACCGGATTTTTTTCTGCCTGCCGGCTCATCCGTTCAATTGTTTGTGCAAGATCATCCGGATCCGCCGGGTAAAACGTGCCTGCCACAACAGGCTCGCGCACATCCCCGGCCTGTACTCCGGGCACCGGCGTCCCGGCAAGCCAGATTGCGAGCAACGAAAAAATCACAGCAATGTATTTCACGCTGCAGATGGTCATGGCGGTTAACGCTTTTATAATGGTATTCAGAGCAAAACTATTTAAAAAAATTACACGGCTTTGCTCTTCCTGTCAAACGGATAATCTTCAGGCTTCCCGATCCGGATGGTTTGTCTTTGAGTCCCTGGGACTTTGAAACTTTCGGGATGGATTGGGCCAACTGTCGAGGGGTTGGATCAGGTCGGGAAGGCGGGGTGGTTTGTGCAGATGCATCGGGCGCGCCAGCGGACGGCATATGCACAAACTTCCCCGCCGGCCCGACCTGCGAAAGGATTTGAAGCCTGATGCTTTTTTGCAGTGCGCTGCGGATTTGAAAACCAACGGCAAACACCGGGAATTCATTGTCGGAATCGGAATTTTTCCTTTCGATCCCGATTTCGATTTGGAGGAGGTGGGTATGCTTTGACTTGCGGGAATTCTTGTGCAAGATTCTTTGCTTTGCGCGGGTTATGTGAGGGATCGGGAATTTATCGATAATTGGCAGCATAGCGGGGAAACCGATGATTGTGATCGGACTCAGCGATATTCACGGCCAGACCGCGGTCATGGACCGGATTGGGAATATACTGCAAAAAGCCGATGTTGTGGTGCTTGCCGGTGATATCACCAATTTCGGAAACGCCCGGCACGCCGGGCGTGTGGTGGAATCCGTGCGGCGGCATGCCGGCTGTGTTTTAGGGGTCCCCGGAAATTGTGATTATCCGGGAGTGGATAGCTACCTGGACCAGGAGGATATGAATCTGCACGCAAAGTCCCGGGTAATCGGGGATGTCGGTTTTGCGGGGCTGGGAGGCTCGCTGTTTACACCTTTTCATACCCCGAACGAGCACTCCGAAACCGATGTCCGGCGCTTTTTATCCGGGGCCGTCGCAGGCTTGCCGGAAAATTTTCCTTTTGTGCTGGTAAGCCATCAGCCGCCGATCAATACCAGGTGCGACCGGATCCGCTCCGGAAGGCATGTCGGCAGCCGCGTGCTTCGGGAGTTTATCGAGATGCGGCAGCCACTGGTCTGTATTACCGGGCATATCCACGAATCCGTGGACACGGACCGGATTGGCGATACGACGATCATAAATCCCGGCCGGTTCGGCAAGGGCCGCTATGCATATGTAGAGATCCGTGACGAAATAACGTTTGCGGAGATCCGGCCGATTGCCTGAAAAAGCGATTTCTGGCCCTTTTTCAGCTTGAGGGGCCCGGAATGTCAATCGTGGAGCAGGTATTGCCGGAACCGCAGGTCTTTGAAGTAATCGTGGGCGAAGCGCCCTTGTCAGAGCTCTTGCTGTAGCTGACCCGGCTTAACATCCGCTCCAGGGTTTCGCTGCCGCAGGCGCTGCATTTCATTTCCACTTTTTCGGATGCATCGCTTGATTTCACGATGATTTCCTGGACGTTGCCGCACTGGGCGCATTTGAATTCATATATGGGCATGATAAGAGTTCCTTTTCGGACCTGTTATTATTTTTCCCGTTGCGTTAATTCGGAAGCCGGAAAAGCATGCGGAAATGATCCGGCAACGATAAATATCAATTAATTCCTTAAAAAATATAAAATATTAATCCGTGTAAAAATTTGAAACGCTCATTTTAGGTATCAATAAAAATCGGCCGTGTCAATCCGCAGCGGATTTTCAATTGACATCGGCCGGCGGGCATACAATATAGTTCGGATATACTGCATTCCGCAATCTCCTCGTAACCCTGAAGCCGGAAAAAACAACTGAAGCCGGAAAAGTCCATGCAGAATTCGATTCTCCTCACAATTTTATCCGCCATATTTATCGCCCTGGTGGGCATCGGCATCATCGCGCCGGTGATGCCCATATATGCCACAGATCTGGGGGCAACAGGATTTGATCTGGGCCTGATCGTGGCTGGATTTTCCTTGAGCCGGGGCGTGCTGCAACCTTTTATCGGCGGCCTGTCAGACCGGCACGGCAAGAAGCGTTTCATGGTGCTCGGGCTGCTGATATATGCCGGGATCGGTTATACGTACACCCTGGCAACCGCAGTGGGGCACCTGATAGCGATCCGCATTCTCCACGGCATGGGCTCGGCAATGATCATTCCCATGGCCATGGCCTATATCGGGGACATGTCTCCTGAGGGAGAGGAGGGCAAGTACATGGGCATGCTCAATATCTCCCTTTTTGCCGGAATCGGCGGCGGGCCGGTGCTGGGGGGGGTTTTCCTGGATCTTTGGGGCCAGAATTCCGCGTTTTACGCCATGGCGCTTCTCAGCATCGTTTCCATGGTGCTGGTGGCTACGCTTTTGCCGAAACAGAAAAGCTCCTGGATAAAGGATAACAAGGGATCGATGCTTACCGTTTTCCGGCTGATGCTCAAAAGTTCCCGGGTGATGGGGATGCTGCTTTCCCGGATGGCCACCATGATTATCATGATTCCCTCTATCGCGTTTCTGCCGATTCTCATGCAGAAGACCATGGGCGCCACCGGAATTGAGATCGGGCTGGTGGTGACATGCAGAACCCTTGTCAACGCGGTCATGCAAATCCCTTTCGGCAAACTGGCAGATCGCCGGCAAAAACACCTGCTGATTCTTGTCGGCTCCACCGTCATCAGCCTCGGCATTCTTCTTGTGCCGTCTGCCCCCGGCGTCGTCACGCTCATGATCCTGTTTGCAATGATCGGGGTCGGAGAGGCAATCGTCTGGCCGAGCCTGGGGGCGCTGGCCACCGAGGAGGGTCGTACTTACGGCCAGGGCTCCATGATGGGGGTGTTTAACATGTCCATGAGTGCCGGACTTTTTGTCGGTTCCATGGGGGTGGGCAGCCTCATGGATATATTCGGCATTGCCTGGGCCTTTTATTGCGTGGGCTTAATTCTTTTTGCCAGTACGGTGGCGGCAGTAATCATGATCGGGCCTTCGCCGATTCGCGTACAGGAAAAGATCTCCTCGTAAAAACCTGATTATACCGCCGACGGCATTTTTGCAGAAAGGAAATCCGTAAGCATCTTGGC
>CAZTHW010000240.1:0-4119 GCA_964613595.1 uncultured Desulfobacteraceae bacterium
AAGCCTTGATCTTGAACTTTTTACGGCGCCATCTGAAGTTAGACTTTTTACGAGTGCATCAAGTTTTAAGTGATTAAGTGGTTAAGTAAAATCGGAAACTGATCATTTTATTGGCCGGCGGTTATAACGGTTTCAGGACTTCCAGGAAACTCCTTTTGCGCACCGCCGATCAGCCAAGGCGCTCACGGATTTCCTTTGTTGCAAAAATACCGCCCTGGCGGGATAAACAGCTTTTTACAAAACCATCATCTGTGATGATTCGTATCTGTGTGCGATCATAGCGGAAAACCAGAGGAGCGGGCCGTGAATATTGAAATTCCCGGATATGGAACCCTGCGCATAAATCACGTGGTCATGGATTACAACGGCACGCTGGCAGTGGACGGCATGCCGGCCGAGGGCGTGCCGGCGGCCCTGGAAAAACTCGCAGACAGCCTGGATCTGCATGTGCTCACGGCAGACACTTTTGGCAAAGCCGCGGCAGAGATGGCAGATCTGCCCTGTCATCTCTGCATCCTGCCCAGGGGAGACCAGGCCGGTGCCAAGCGCGATTACGTGAAGCATCTGGGTGCCGAACAAACCGCTGCTGTCGGCAACGGGAGAAACGACCGGATGATGCTTGAGACAGCAGTCCTGGGCATTTGCGTGCTGCTCGAAGAGGGCGCTGCCGTGCAAACCCTGCAAAGCGCGGACGTGGTGTGCCCCTCCATTGTCTCGGCACTGGAGCTGCTGGCCAGTCCCCTGCGTCTGACCGCCACCCTGAGAAGCTGATGCACACGTTCTGGCTCATACTCATCTTGGTGCTGGGCCTGATCTATATCGCCTGGCCTTATGATCTGCTGCCGGATATCTTTCCGATCACCGGGTGGATCGATGATATCGGGATTCTGGCCATGATTTTTTATTACATGAAAACCGGGCGCCTGCCCGGTTTTGTGTCGCAAATCGGCAGATGGCTCTTTGGCGGAAAAGCAGGCGGGAAGGGAAAAACCGGCGGCCGGCAAAGCAGCGGTGCCGGAGCCAGCAAATCCGGGCGGCAGGATACCGGCAGAAAGGACCCGTATACCATTCTCGGTATTGCGCCGGGCGCATCCAAAGAAGAAATCCACGAAGCCTACCGCCGCCTGGTGCAGCAGTATCATCCGGACAAGGTTTCACACCTGGGAGATGAATTCCGGGAACTGGCCCAGGATAAGTTCGTGGAAATCCAGTGGGCATACGAGGAGTTAACCGGTCGCTCCGGGTAAGCAGAGATGCCCCTAAAATGAGCGTTTCAGGTTTTTACACGGATTAATATTTTAAATTTTTTTAAGGAATTAAGTCATTTTCAGTTTTCAGGTGTTAAAATTTGAAAATCGCTCAATTTAGGATGCCGCAATCGGGCCGGGTTCTCCGGGGTATTGCCGGGAAAACCCGGCATCGTAGGGGCGTACCTGTGTGTCCGCCCTTTGCCCTCAGGTCACGCGTTTGTCTTCCGAGTAACACAGGTGGGCGATAAAGCAGTTTTCGCAGTCCGGCTTCCGGGCCTTGCAGACCTGCCGGCCGAAGAAAACCAGATGCAGGGAAAACTCATTCCACCCGGCCTTGGGGATGATTTCCATGAGATCGGTTTCGATTTTTTCCGGATCCTTGCTGGCGGTTAAATCGAGCCGCCGGGAAATGCGCGCCACGTGGGTGTCAACCACCATGCCCGGAATCCCGAAAGCCGCGCCGAGCACCACGTTGGCGGTTTTGCGGCCCACGCCTGGAAGCGATACCAGGTCCTGGATGGTATCCGGCACATTGCCGCCGAAGCGTTCCTGTATCTCTCTTGCGCAGTTTCGGATGTGCCGGGCCTTGTTCCTGTAAAAACCGGTCGGCCGGATCAGGGCCTCCAGGGTCTGCGTATCGACTGCGGCAAAATCGGCCGGGGTTTTCAGTTTTTCAAACAACTGCCCGGTCACCGCGTTGACCTGCCGATCCGTGCACTGGGCGGATAAAATGGTGGCCACCAGAAGCTGAAACGGATTGTCATGTGTGAGCTGTGTCTTGACATCCGGGTAGCGGGCCTTTAGTATTTTGCGGATTTCCCGGATTCGTGCTTTTGTTTTTACCATTGAAAAAATTATTGTTTTGTTGTTGTTGTTTTGGGTTTCCACATTTGGATTTCGATATTATGTTAACAAGAACACAGGCATTAAAAAACCAATGAATGAATACGCAAATACGGATAATCAGATATGGGATACCACGAATCCGGGCAAAAGCAAACCCAAAGCCATGGGCCTCTGCTCGGGCGGGCTCGACAGCATCCTGGCCGGCATGTTGCTTGCGCGGCAGGGGGTCGAGGTGGTCTGGGTCAGTTTTGAAACTCCGTTTTTCTCGGCAGACAAGGCCCGGGCGGCTTCAAAAATGACTGGTATCCCGCTGATCGTCCGGGACATCACCGAGCGGTATCTGCCCGTGCTCACCGATCCGCCGGCAGGATACGGACAGTATATGAATCCCTGCATGGACTGCCATGCCCTGATGTTTCGCATTGCCGGGGAGATGATGGCGCAAACCGGGGCGGATTTTCTGTTTTCCGGCGAGGTGCTGGGCCAGCGGCCCAAATCCCAGGTCAAATCCTCCCTGCGCTATGTGGAAAAACATTCCGGCTTTGACGGATATATTCTGCGGCCGCTTTCTGCAAAGAAGCTGCCGGTTACCGCAATGGAGCAGGAGGGCCTGGTGGATCGCGAAGCATTGCTCGATTTTTCCGGGCGCAGCCGAAAACCGCAAATGGCTCTGGCCGAATCTTTCGGGGTTACCGATTACCCGGCCCCGGCCGGCGGATGCCTGCTTACGGACCCGGGTTTTTCAAAGCGACTGGAAGACCTGATGGCCCACTGCGCGGCGTTGACCCGGCGGGAGTTGGAATTACTGAAATACGGCCGGCACATGCGCCTGGCTCCGGAAGCCAAGCTTATCGTGGGCAGAAACAAGTCGGAAAACGAA
This sequence comes from uncultured Desulfobacteraceae bacterium, assembly GCA_964613595.1. GTDB lineage: Bacteria > Desulfobacterota > Desulfobacteria > Desulfobacterales > Desulfosalsimonadaceae > Desulfosalsimonas. The sequence continues at coordinate 2,977 of CAZTHW010000240.1, forward strand.
CGGATTTTGTCGTTTTTTGAACCCGGTGAAGATACCCGGATCCGCCTGCGGTCCATTGCCGGGCCGGTGGGCGTGATGCCGAAAAGCGGTTATTGCGAAATAATTGAGCAGGCTGCAGGGATTTGCGCGGGATACAGCAAGGCCCCCAGGCGGCATTTAGTGGAAGTCGAAGTCAAGAAGCCCGGCAGACAGCCCGGGGTTATCCCGGTGATGCCGATTCATCCGGAAAACGCAAGCGAGTTGATGATTCTGCCATGCAAATAGGAAAAATTATATCCGGTGCGCAGACCGGAGCGGATCGTGCGGCCCTGGACTTTGCCATCGAGTACGAAATTGACCACGGCGGCTGGGTGCCTGAAGGGCGCCGGGCAGAAGACGGCCTCATTGACGGGTCGTACCGGGTCGAGGAGCTTGCCGGCGGCGGTTATGTGGAGCGCACGGAACAAAACGTGATTGATTCAGACGGCACCCTGATTGTCAGCCGGGGGGATCTCACGGGCGGCTCCCTGCTGACCCGGGAGATGGCGGAAAAACATGCCAAACCCTGTCTGCATGTGAATATCGGCGAGGTCATCGTGTTTGATGCCTCCATTGACGTGTATGAGTGGTTAAGAGCGCATGACATTCGGGTTTTAAACGTGGCCGGCCCGCGCGCCAGCAAGGATGACCGGGTTTACGAGATTGTCTGGAATCTTCTGGAAATGGTGCTGCATATTGATGCGATTTCCGGGGCCATGCCGAATTTGTCCGCGGCGGATGCGGGCGCTGTCCAGGCAGCGGACAGGGAACCGGCCCTGCCGCAAACCGTGGACGAGGCCGTGGAGATGCTGCTGGCGCAGTTGACGAAAAAGACCAAGTCCCGGATTGCGGGCCGACAGGACAAAGCGCTGGATGATTTTGAAAACGATCTGCGCCGCTACATTGTCGAGCAGTCCGGGCTTGCTTCCGGCAACCCGGCGCTGCTGGCGGCATGCTGCCAGGCGGCCGGCAAAAGCGACATGGACATTTCCACTGCGGCATTGATCATCATGCAGGAACTGGGGCAGCGCCTGCGGGAAAGGGGCCATCTGCGGGTGGTGAAGTAGAGCAGGGCGCGATTGCTGAAATTTTTCGAGGCCTGCAGACGATCACGAATGAAAAAAC
>CAZTHW010000241.1:0-4074 GCA_964613595.1 uncultured Desulfobacteraceae bacterium
GGCCTTAAGATCCCGGTTTTCGTGTTTCAGCCGGGTATGCTCCAGGGCCCGTTCAATGGTCAGCCGGAGTTCGTCAAAGTCCAGCGGCTTGGTCAGGTAATCGTATGCCCCGGCCTTCATTGCCTCCACCGCGGATTCCACCGAGGAATAAGCGGTCATGATGATAATCGGGATAGCGGGGTTATAGGTCTTGATCTGTTTGAGGGCCTCGATGCCGCCCATCTCGGCCATGCGCACATCCATGAGGATCAGGTCAAAGGGGGCGGCCTTTACCTGGCTGACCGCGGATTGGCCGTCATCTGCCTCGCTGATGCGGTGGCCCCAGCTTTTCAATACGGTCCGGAGCGTGGCGCGATGCCCGGCATCGTCATCCACCACCAGGATCCCGGACTGGATTTCCCCGTTTATCGCGTTCATCATTTATGCCTCTTTTACCTGCTGATTTCGGGAAGCGGGCAGTACAATGGTAAAAACCGCGCCTTTTCCCGTCGTGCTTTTAACGGTAATGTGTCCTTCGTGGTTTTCCACGATCTTGTGCACAATTGCCAAACCCAGCCCGGTGCCGGTGGATTTGGTGGTGAAATAGGGATCAAAAACCTGGCTGAGGTTCTCTTGGGCAATTCCGGGGCCGGTGTCTGATATCCGGATGACAATTTCGTTTTTCGCCCCGCGGCTGCTTTGCACGGTGAGTTTTCCGCCGCTTTCCATGGCCTGGATCGCGTTTAAATAAAGATTGAGCAGGCACTGGATGAAGCGGTCTGAATCAATGTCTGCCAGCGGCAGGTTTTCGCCCTTGAAAAGCTCCAGGCGGATGTTTTGATTTTCCGCATCCTGACGAATCAGGCGCACAGAGTGCTCCAGTACGGTATTGACATCTGTCGGACGGGCATCAATCCGGGAAGGCCGGGCGAATTCCAGCAGTTCGTTGATCACCCGGTTTAACCGGTCGGTTTCCTGCACCATGACTTCTGCGGCTGCTCGGGCCTCGGAATCATTTGCGGATTTATTTTTAAAATACGTGGCCATGCCCTTGACCGAGCTCAGCGGATTGCGGATTTCATGGGCAATGCCTGCGGCCAGGTCGCCGACGGCTGCCAGTTTTTCCTTGCGCTGCATGGCTTCCTGCAGGGCCTTGATTTCAGTAAGATCCCGGAAAATGATCAGGTTGCCGACAACCCCCCCATCTTCGTTTACAATCCGGGCTGCGCTCACGCTTAAGGGGACAGGCTCGGTTTTTCCGAACCGGCATTCCATTTCCCTTTCAATCACGCGTCCCCCGGATTCATCCGCAGAGATCAGCTCCGCCATATTTTCCGGCAGTATACTGGCGGCCTGTATGCCCCTGACCTGGTTTGCCGCCAGGCCTGTGATGGATTCTGCGGCCGGGTTTTGCATAATGATCCTGCCGGCGCCATCCATTACCATCAGTCCCACCGGCAGGCTGGCCACGACTTCGTCTGCAATGGCGCTGGTATCCTGCAGCCGGCGGCGGGTCGCCCGGTAATTCTGCACGGCAAAAACGCTCATAAACCCGGCAAAGCCCAGCATCAGCAATACCGAGGAAATGATCGCCGTATTTCGCAGATCCTGCTGCCGGGCCTCTATAAAAGGGGTTCTGTCAAATCCGATAAATATGATTTGTCTGTTTTTTTCAAAATTGCCCGGTGCGCACCAGGGGCCCCTTTGCGCGGGGCTGTCTCCCCGGGGTTCGGCTTGCCGCATATGTCCCATGTGCCCCATGCGGCCCATTTGCCGCATATGCCCGCTTCTGCCGGCAAACGGGTTGAAAAACCGGTACACCTCAAAAGCCGGCAGTCCGTTTTCCGCCGTTGTCAGCCGCCAGTTTGCTGATTGCTCCGGACCCGGAGAGTCCTCTCCGAATTCCGCGGGGAATTGTCCGCCGACCTGTGCGGGGTCGCTGTGGGCAAGTATCCGGCCGTTTTTGTCCGTTACCGCGATGTAGAGAACATCGGCCTGCTCTGCCAGTTCCCGGAGCAGATACTGGATCTGGTTTTCCCCCCAGCCCATGGCACGCATGCCGGTGCGGGTGCCCGCCTCAAATGACTTGATCAACGCAGAGCCCTTTTCAAGCAGGATCTGTGACATGTAGTGCTTTTCCCGGTTGTAGTTGCTCACCGCCAGGGTTACCACCACAACAAGCAAAATGGCCGCGGCACTGATAATCATCCATGGGGAAAAATACAGGCTGAGAGGCTTTTTCTTTATCATAATAATGATGGCTGCAATTTTAATGCCTGAGGCGGCAGGCGAAGCAAAAAAACAAATATTCCGGCGAGTTGTCATTATATAAGTGCCCGGCGCGCTTTGGTTTTCCGCAAATGTGGGCACATTTTTCACATGCTTGTATAAAATATACACACAATGCGGCCGGAAATCCACTGCAAAGTTTTTTTATGTATGGAAGGCTGAATGGTTTTTATTTGAAGTCAAGAGGTTATGGAGTTTCTAAAGATTTGGCACATCTGTTGCTCTGGATATTGTCAAAATAAATCATTTGTAAAACCAAGCAACCCAGAGGAGGAAAGGAAAATGATGAAAAGAGCAATCACGATACTTACAGTACTCGCAGTGATGGGGCTGATCGCAGGCGTGGCTTTTGCCGGACCCTGGGGCGGCGCCCGGGGCGGTTACCATAACGGTTATGGACCCGGAGGGCACGGCGGTCCCTGTTATTACGGCGGCAATGCCGGACCGGAACATCAGGCTTTTCTCGAGGAAACAGCCGATCTTCGCAGCGAGCTTGCCGGCAAGCGGGGCGCGTACCATGCCCTGATAAGCCGGGAGAACCCGGATCCCGAGCGGGCGGCAGCGCTGCAGCAGGAAATGAGCCGGATTCGCGAACAGATTCGGGCAAAGGCGCGGAACTATGAGTATAAGGGTACTTCCGCAGCCCGCGGCTATGGTGGCGGATGGGGCCACCACAGGGGCGGCGGCTGTTGTTGGTAGACCGCTCGAAAAAAGCCGGCGGGAAGTTTCAGAACTTCCCGCCGGCTTTTTTTGTGCCTCACCCCTTGACCCACGTGCAAACAACGGGCACAAAGACGGAATGAATGATCTGATCTCTCGACTCAACGATCCGGTGCGAATTCGCGGCAGTGTAGTGTATCCGCGCCTGTTCATGGCGCCCATGGCGGGCCTGACGCATGTGGCCTTCCGGGAGCTGGCTGCGGAATACGGCGGTTACGGCCTGATGTTTACCGAGATGTGCAGCGCAAAGGCCCTCCCGTCTGAAAATCCCCGGGTTTCCGCCGTGTTTCGATGGCGTGCCCGGGAGCTGCCGCATCTGGTCTGCCAGATTTTCGGTGCGGATCCGGCCCGGATGGCCCGGGCGGCCGGGCGGATCGAATCCGAGGGATTCTTCGGGGTGGATATCAACATGGGATGCTCGGTGGCCGCCATATGCAAGCAGGGCGCGGGGGCGGCCCTGCTCCGGGAGCCTGACAGGGCCGCGGAAGTGGTGTCTGCGGTGCGAAAGGCGGTTTCCATCCCTGTGAGCGTAAAATTCCGCACCGGCTGGCAAGACGCGCCGGAGCCGGCCGTGGATCTGGCGCGCCGGCTGGCAGCGGCGGGGGCAGATGCCCTGACATTTCATCCCCGGGTGGCCCCGGACCGGCGATCCCGGCCGCCGAAATGGGACTATATCCGGGCTGTCAAGCAGGCCGTGGACATCCCGGTATTCGGCAACGGCGAGGTTTTTTCGCAAGACGACTGCCTGCGCATGCTTGCGGATACGGGGTGCGACGGTGTGGCCATCGGCCGGATGGCCCTGGCCCGTCCCTGGATTTTTGCCCAGTGGACCCGAGGCTTTGTGCCGTCTGCGGAGATTTACCCGCACTGCGCCCACCGGATGCTCGATGTGCTGGAAAAATATTGTGAACCGGTAAATGCGCTTCGCCGCTACAAAAAGTGGCTCGTGTATTTTGCAGCCAACTTTACCTATGGCCACCGGTTTGCCACCCTGGTCAAAGGGGCCGCAGACATCCCGGCCGCACACCGTGCAGTGGATGCCTTTTTCCAATCAGACCCGGGGCGAAGCCGCACGCCCAACATGAA
>CAZTHW010000242.1:0-4041 GCA_964613595.1 uncultured Desulfobacteraceae bacterium
GACGAGTGGATCCGGCAGCGAACCGGTATTGAACAGCGGTACTGGGTTCCGGAGGAAGGCGGGGTCGGGGCTGCGGACCTGGGGCTGGAGGCTTCAAAAATTGCCCTGGATCGTGCCGGATGGAAACCCGAGGATATTGACCTGATTATATTTGCCACCCTGAGCCCGGATATTTTCTTTCCGGGATCCGGATGCCTGCTGCAGCACAAGCTGGGCCTGGAGACAACGCCGGCCCTGGATATCCGCCAGCAGTGCACGGGTTTTTTCTACGGCATGACCACCGCGGATGCCTATATCAAGAGCGGGTATTACAACCGCGTGCTGTTTGTGGGCTCAGAGGTGCACAGTACCGGACTCAACAAGTCCACCGCCGGACGGGACGTGACCGTGATTTTCGGCGACGGGGCAGGGGCGATATGCCTGGAGGGTGTGGAGACCGACGCACCCGTGGGAATCCGGGGCGCCTCTTTGCATGCCCAGGGAAAGCATGCAGATGCCCTGATGACAGAAGCTCCGGCCTCCCGCCTGGGCGCGCGGCTGACCCATGAAATGCTGGATCAGGGGCGCCATTTTCCGGTCATGGACGGCAGAAACGTTTACAAGCTTGCATTAACAAGGCTTCCGGAGGTTTCGTACCAGGCCCTGGAAAAGGCCGGCGTGGGGGTTGAAGACGTGGACCTGATCATCCCGCACCAGGCCAACATGCGGATCAATCAGGGCTTTCAGAAAGCGCTGAACGTCTCCGAGGACAAGATGTATCACAATATCCAGCGCTACGGAAACACCACCGCCGGCAGCATTCCCATTGCCCTGGACGAGGCCCTTGAAAAAGGGATTATCGGCAAGTCAAGCACGGTGCTTTTTGCCGGTCTGGGCGCAGGCGTGACCTGGGCGGCGCTGGTTTATCAGTTTGAGGAATAGGCTTAATCGGGTAAGGGGGCAGATTTGAAATCAGCCCCCGGGCCAAACGCCAGTCATACCCCGCCTGAAAAGAAAATATCCGGATATGCATCAGAAATGGGATCCCGGGCGTGCACGTCACGCCCGGGATCCCTGTTTTTCCCGCCTTCTTCTGTCGCAGACCCGAGGCCATGGTTTTGCCGGTTCGACGCTGAACTGGTCAAACGGGTTGATATCCCGGATCCGTCAGGGCCTCAATAATTTCCGCAAGCACCGTTTCGGCATCTGTTTCGGAAACGTGACAGGCGCCGGCGGCCCGGTGCCCCCCGCCGCCGTATTTTAACATGAGCTGGCCGATGTTGGCATCCGAGGTCTTGTTGATAATGGATTTGCCCACGGAAAAGGTGGTTTTTTCGGTTTCCGGGTCGTGTTTGACCTGTATGGATACGTTGCACTGCGGGTAAAGCGCGTAGACGATGAATCGGTTCCCCGGGTAGATTTTTTGCTGTGATCGGCAGTCCAGGACAACGATATTTTGGTGTATGATTGCACTGGAGATCAGCTGAGACTTGTATTTCGCCTCATAATGAAAATAGAGTTCTGCTCGTTGGGCCACATCCGGCTTCTGCATGATTTCCTCAATGGGCATCTTTCCGATCCAGTCAATCAGGCTGAGTTTGAACTGCTCTTCGGATATGGCGAATTTCCCCCAGTCCTCGATTCCGGTGCGCTTGTCCACGAGAAAATTGATCAGGGCCCAGTCTGTGGGATACAGGATCTCTTGACGGGAAAACCGGCCGGCGTCCGCCTTATCCACGGCTGCCATGATATCGTCAAAAAATTCGGGAAATCCGGATTTTCCGCCGTAATATTCGTATATTACCCGGGCGGCAGAAGGGGCATCCGGATCAATGATGTGCCTGGGATCCGCCTTGTTTCTCAAGGCTTCGGACAGGTGGTGGTCAAAGGCCAGCCAGGCGCCGGGAACATAAGGCAGGTTGGCGATGATATCCGTATCCCTGACCTCGACCCGGCCTTCCTGCATCACGCTGGGATGATCAATGAGAACGATTTGCCCGATCATGTCAAGGTGCCGCAGCAATACGGCGCAGACCAGCCCGTCCAGGTCGCTTCTTGTCAGGAGACGATATTTTTGACTGTCCATGAATCTTTTTCAGGTCGTTAATGGTCGTGAGCATAAATGTTTTGCAGTGAAGCGTGTTTATAGCACAAAAAAATTCCGCCTTCAAGAAATCTCCCTTAACAACCTGATATCAAGTAATTTTCTCAAAATTGGTGGACAAGCCGGGGCAGAATTGGTAGGGACTTGGGTTAAACCACCATCCCACGGACCAAGGGCATTGCATTTGCCCGGAAATCAATTACGGATAACAAGTCATGATTCAATCAATGCTCCGAAAAGGCGTCAAACTTCCAAACCCGGAAAGCATTGAAATTGCCCCGGAGGTGGACGGCCGGCGCATTCTGCCGGGTGCTACGATCCATGCCGGCTGCCGCATCCGGGGGGCTGATACACTGGTGTGTGCCGGGGCGGAAATCGGAAAAGAAGCCCCCGCCACAGTGGAAAACTGCCTGATCGGACCTGATGCGGAACTTAAAGGAGGGTACTTTAAGGCTTCGGTTTTTTTGAGGAAAGCTTCTGTTGGCTCAGGCGCCCAGGTCCGCGACGGCACCATATTCGAAGAAGAAGCCAGCGCAGCCCACACAGCCGGGTTGAAACAGACCATCTTGTTTCCGTTTGTCACCCTGGGCAGTCTGGTCAATTTCTGCGATTGCCTGATGGCCGGCGGCACCGGCAAAAAGAACCACAGCGAGGTGGGCAGTTCATACATTCATTTCAACTTCACGCCCCAGCAGGACAAGGCCACGCCTTCGCTGATCGGGGATGTGGCACACGGCGTGATGATCAACCAGGCGCCGATCTTTCTGGGCGGGCAGGGCGGTCTGGTTGGCCCCTGCCGGCTGGCCTACGGTACGGTTATTGCGGCAGGCACCATCAACCGCAAGGACGAGCTCCGGCCCGGGCGGCTGATATTCGGGGGCCCCGGCAAATCAGGAAACGCCCCGTATCACGGCGGACTTGTTTATCGGAATATCAAGCGCGTTGTCCTGCACAACCTGCACTATATTGCCAGCCTCCGGGCGCTGCGGCACTGGTACGAACACGTGCGCAGCCGGTTTATATCCGAGCGCATGCCTGAAGAACTCTACAGGGGACTTGTCCGGACACTGGATGCCTGTATTGAAGAACGCATTCGGCGCCTCGGGGAATTTGCAGGCAACATGCCGGAATCTTTAAAAAATTACCTGGAAACAGCCGGGCAGGGCGCCTCAAACACCCTGCTTTCCCAGAAAAGGCAGTTGTATGACAACTGGTCCCGATTGGAACAGGATCTGCGCACAGGCGGGCAGGCAGCGGAAAGCCCGGAAAAGCGCGATGCGTTTTTAAAACAAATCCGGGATCAGATCGAAGCAAGCAGCAGTGCTGATTACGTGGCAGTCATCCGGTCTCTTGATCCGGATGCGGCTGCAGCCGGCACGGACTGGCTCATGGAAATCATCGAAGCCCTGACTGATCGCTGGCTGGCCATTGTTCCGGCTTTTAACAGCGCATAACCCGCTTACAGCCGGCCCTGCAAACGGTGACACCAAAGGAAAAACACACAAACCATGGAATCGCTTTTTGGTACAGATGGGATTCGCGGCGTGGCCAACCGGTATCCGATTACCCCGGAGATTGCCATGCAAGTGGGCCGTGCAGTGGCTGCGGTGCTGAAGACCAACAGCCGTTCGCGCATTGTGATCGGAAAAGACGGCCGGATTTCCGGGGACATGCTGGAGGCGGCCCTGGCTGCCGGGATTTGTTCAGCCGGCGCGGACGTGTACCTGGCAGGCATCATCCCCACGCCCGCAGTGGCGTTTCTGGCCACTGCGGTCAAGGCGGACGCCGGCATCGTGGTTTCGGCATCCCACAATCCTTACGAGGACAACGGCATCAAGATTTTTGACAGCCAGGGGTTCAAACTCAACACCGACACCGAACGGGTTATCGAAAACCGGGTCTTAAATCCGGATGCGGATTTTGTTCCGGCAACCGACGATCAAATCGGGATAGTCCAT
>CAZTHW010000243.1:0-4030 GCA_964613595.1 uncultured Desulfobacteraceae bacterium
GCCCCCGGGTGCAGAACATGCCCGAGGGAGAAATGTTTCGCTCCATTAGCTACGGCACGGAAAACGGCCGCCAGCCCCCGCTGCACGCCACCATCCCCCCGAAGCAACGCTGGTACGTGATCGCGTTTGTCAAGTCACTGGAGAAACAGGGGTGACCCGGTGCGTGAAAAACCGTGGAACCCTGTTTTTTGGAAGCGTTTTGGATGACAGGAGGTCCCGGAAAAATATACCGTGTTTATGCGTTCCTCCGTGGGCCGGAAAGCTGGTTTAAAGGGGGGGGTAAACCGGATGGTTTATCTTTGAAATCCCGGGAGATTTTGAAACTTTCGTTTATTGGATGCGGGAAGCTGTTGAGGCGTTGGGCCAGGGCGGGACGGCGGGGTGGCCCGGCACTCAACTGGGAATGCAAGCCGGTGTTTTTGGAATCTCTGGAATTTGAGTGAGATTCATATCTTATGAGAGCTCACTTCTTTGAGTGCCGGAATTCCCCGCCGGCCCGACCTGCGAAAATCCGTGAAGCCACGTTCTGTTTTTGCAGAGCTGGATGCGGATACAGGGCATTACCCGAAAAATCGTTATAAGCGCTTGTAAGTACGATATGACCCACTCAACGAATCAAATGGAGCAGGCCTGTGCAAGCCTGTGATCTGTGCGGCCTGACAACCCGGCACGCGGCGGTGACAGATGAAATCGCCGGTCGCTCGCTGGTTTTTTGCTGCACCGGGTGCCGCCAGGTCTACCGCATGCTCATGGAGGCATCAGACAGCCCGGACCCGGCGCACTTCAGGGAGACCGAGATATACCGGCGGTGCGTGGCGGCCGGCATTATTCCGCAGTCCGAAGCCGACCTGGAAAAGCGGACAGGATCGCAGAATCCCGAAAATCCGGAAGGCGGGCAGGCGGCTGCGGATTCGGGCGGTAATGCATCCGCACCACCGCCGGAGCGGTGCCTGTCCCTGGCTCTGACGGTTTACGGCATGTGGTGCCCGGCCTGCGCGTGGGTGATCGAAGAGGGCCTGCAGCGGATGCCGGGCGTGGAACAGGCAGCGTGTCATTTCGTTACCGACCGGGTCCGGGTTTTTTATGACCCGGTCAAAAGCGCACCGCACCGGATCATGGCGGCCGTGGACAACCTCGGATACCAGGCCGTGCCCGCCGGCGCGGGCAGGGGGCGGGAATCGGTCAAGGCCTTTGTCCGCCTGGGGATCTCCGCGTTTCTGACCATGAACGTGATGATGCTTTCCTTTGCCCTGTACTCGGGGTTTTTCATGGATCTGCCCGGTGAGGCCGCCGCCCGCATCTCGTGGCCGATCCTGGTGATGGCAGCCGTGGTGTTTGTATACGGGGGCGCCCCGATTCACCGGAAAGCCCTTTCCGGGATGCGGATGGGCGCCCCGGGCATGGAAACCCTTATCACGCTCGGGGCGGGCTCGGCCTTTGCCTACAGTTTGTACAACTTTTTCCAGGGCAGCATTCACCTGTATTTTGACACCGCTGCCATGCTCATCACCCTGGTGCTCATCGGCAATTCCTTGGAGCAGTGGACCCGGGACCGGGTCCAGGCCCGGATTAGCAGCTTTTTTGATCTTCTGCCGCAAAAGGTCCGGATCTGTTCCCGGCAATACCCGGAAGGCCGGTTTGCCGGAATGGACGCGCTGGGCACAGGGGATATCTTCCGCGTTTTGGCAGATGAGACCATCCCCGCAGACGGCCGGGTCGTGTCCGGCGCCGGGCGGGTAAACGAAAGCGCGCTCACCGGCGAAGCCCGGCCCGTGGCCAAAAGGGAAGGTGATACGGTGAGCAGCGGCACCCGGCTGGTCAGCGGGGATCTGCAGGCAAAAACCACTGCCAAGGGCCCGGATTCCATGGCCGGTCAATTGATTGCCATCATGGAAGGCGCCGTGGCAAAAAAAACCGGTATCGAGGATGCCGCAGACCGCGTGCTCAGATATTTCGTGCCTGCGGTGGTGCTTCTGGCCGCGGGTACCGGAACAGTTTGGTTCGCATCCGGCCTGGAATTTCGGGAGGCGCTGATCCGGGGCGTAACCGTACTGGTGATTTCATGCCCGTGCGCACTCGGCGTGGCCATTCCGCTTGCGCGGGTGGCCGGGATTTCGCTGGCCGGGGAAAAAGGGATCCTGGTGCACGACTTCACGGCATTCGAGCGCATCCGGCATGTCAATGCCGCGGTTTTTGACAAAACCGGCACCCTGACCCAGGGAAACTGGAAGCTCGCCAATATCCTGCCGGTGGCGGAAATGGATACGGACCGGCTGCTTTGCCTTGCCGCGGGACTGGAAAAAAATTCCGCGCACCGGGCGGCCGAAGCGATCGTGCAGGCGGCCGCAGCGCGCGGCATTGCACCCGCAGCCGTCTGCGATGCGGCAGAGGAAGAAAACGGGATTAGCGGCAACTTCGGCCAAGAGCATATCCGGCTCGGATCGGCGGCCTTTATGAAAGCCGAAATCGAAGGATTCCGGCAAAAGCTGGAGAACCTGCAGTTGACGAAGAGCCCGGATTTGTCGTATGTGTATATGTCAGTTTCCGGCCGGCTTGCAGCCGTGTTTTGTTTCGGAGATCCGTTGCGTGCTTCCGGAAAGTCCCTGATCCGGGATTTGCAGCAGCGGGGCGTAAAACTCGCCCTGGTTTCGGGCGACAGCGGGCAGACCACCCGCGCGGTGGGACAGGCACTGGGAATTGCCGACAGCCGCGGCGAACTGCTGCCCAGGGACAAGGCGGAATTTGTGGACGCACTGAAAAAACAGGGGTATTATACGGCCATGGTGGGCGACGGGGTCAACGACGCGCCGGCCCTGGCTGCGGCAGACTTGGGAATCGCCGTGCACAACGGCAGCAATATCGGAACCAGGGCCTCGGCCGTAACCCTCATGGGCAACGATCCGGATCGGATCCGGGACTTTGCACATCTTGCCGGGCAGGTGGCCCGGACCGTACGCCAGAACCTCTGGTTTACTTTTTTTTACAATGCCGTGGCCATTCCCGTGGCCATGAGCGGACTGTTAAACCCCCTGGTGGCCGTCGGGGCCATGATGCTCAGCAGCCTGAGCGTGACCGGCAATACGCTGCTGCTTGCCCGGCGGGAAGGCGGAAAGAAGACATGAAAAACGCGGATCAGTCCAAAAACGGCGTGCTCCTGCTGGTTGCCGGCGCAAAAGGGGCGATCGGATCGACCCTGGCCGCAGCGCTGCAGGTATTGCAAAAGGCCCCGGATCTGGTAACGCCTTACCTGACCACGGCGGACAAGTTTCCGGATCTCGGCGGCCCGGCGCAGATGCAGATGGCCGGGTGGGACCCGGCGCCCGTGTCATTACCGGAGGCCCTCGAACACTACGGCGTGCTGGAAAAAGCGATATGGCAGCCTTATGCAGCAGATCTGGAAAACATTGAACTCAAGGCGCCCCCGGATGCCGGCCTGGACTTCAAAAGCCAGGTGGCCCGTCTCAAGGCCGATATGGAGGAATTTGCCGCGCGTTATGCCGACCGGGTGCCCGTACTGATTAACCTTCTGCCCGCCGGGCCGAGCCATGACCTGGATCAATATGCTACGCTCGAAGCGATGTATGAACACCTCGGGAACGTGCCGCTGCCGGATATCGTATATGCGGCCGCTGCAGTGGAGGCCGGCATTGCAGTGGTGAATTTCACGCCCAACCACATCGAGATCCCGGCTGTTCTGGATGCGGCAAGTCGGTTCGGGGTGCCGGTCTGCGGCAAAGACGGCAAGACCGGGCAGACCTACCTGAAGGTGGTGCTGGCCTCTGCCCTGCGGGCGCGCAATCTGCATGTCAACGGATGGTACAGTCTGAATATTCTGGGCAACGCAGACGGGGAAAACCTCATGGATCCGGATCATTCGGCCTGCAAGCTGGACAACAAGACCGGGGTGCTCGAAGACGTGCTGGGATACGCGCCCGGAGCGGCGCGCTACGGCAAATCCGCCCACCAGGTGCGCATCGATTATTACCCGCCCCGGGGCGATGCCAAGGAGGCCTGGGACGTGATCGATTTT
>CAZTHW010000244.1:0-3997 GCA_964613595.1 uncultured Desulfobacteraceae bacterium
GAGTTCGCTGAGCTTGATCCGGATTTCGTCGGCAGCCGCTTTATTGGGACCGCTGCCCACCGCCGCCCAGTAAGTCCGTCTCAGTGCCAGGCGCTGGGCTGAAGAGCGGATTTGATCGGTCATGGACAGCACCTGCTCCATGATATCCGGCAACCGAATCATCTGTTTGATTTCATTTGAAACAAAGGCCCGGCCCCGCTGTTGTGTTGCCTGGGCCATGTACAGGCCCAGGATGGCCCCGGCAATAATCTGGGCGTAAAAGGCCTTGGTGGATGCCACAGACATTTCAATATCGCGGCCACTGCTGGTGTATACGACGCCGTCGGTTTTGAAGGTCAAATCCGAATCCCGGCGGTTGACAATACAGATGGACCATGCGCCCTTTTTTTTGACCATGTCCACGGCACGGTTGGTGTCCGTGGTGGTGCCGGACTGGCTTATGGGGATCAGCAACGTGTCTGAAAGATCCCGGCCGTCGTATTCATTGAGCACAAAGCCGGAAAGCTCGGATGACTTGAGCGACTCAATGCGCATGGCCGGATCATCGATATAGTAGCGCATGAGATTGGCACATGCCATGGCCGCCACTCCGGCCGTGCCCTGGCCGATAAACAGAATGCGGCGGATATGGCGGGCATTGATTTCATCCACCAGTTTCTGTGGCACGTTTGTATCATCCAGGCAGATTTCGTAGCTGCGGCCGTCGGTGTTGATGACCTTCCAGCGGTTTTCCAGGGTGCGCCGAACCGAGGCCGGGGATTCGGAGATTTCCTTTAAGAAATAATGATCAAAGTCCTGCCGGTCAATATCCCGGGAAGTAAGCTGGGTCCGGCGGATGTCAGACTCGGTGAAGGCAGTGGGGGTGCCGTCGTAAAACATGCGGGTAATCCCGGAAAGACCGCCGTCCGATGCCTGGTCAACCACGCAGACCTGGCCGGTAATGGCCTTGCCGGCTGCGTCCCGGCGAACGGCCTCGCCGTCCAATTTTACAAAATACGGGGTTTCCTCGGCAAACCCGTAGACCTCGGAGGTGGGAATGTAATGATCCGGGGCCAGGCCGATGAAAAGGGCCTGGCCGCTTCCCTTCAGTGCCAGAAAGATTTTGCCCGGGGCCAGGTCCGTATGCATGGAAATGGCATGCGAGCCTTCAAAATCATTGACCGCCAAACGGAATGCTTCTTCAATGTCGTGTCCCTGATTCAGGTAGGCAGCCACGTGTACGGGAATAATCTTGGTGTCACTGCTGATTTCGTCGGGATATCGCACGCCCCGGGCGATATGGTTGGATTTTAATGCCTGGTAATTGTCTATGTCCCCGTTTAAGCTGACGTGAATGATGCCCGTGTCCTGGCTGATGGTGGTCTCGGTGCAGGCATCGACCGGATGGCAGTTTGCCTCGTTGATCTCTCCGACAGAGGCCCACCGGGTATGCGCGGATACGGTAAAATACCGGGGTTCCTTGTTTAGCAGGATTTGAAAGAGCCTGTCGGAATGAAGCTCTCCGCGCAGAAAGGCGATGTTATCTCCGAGGCTGCCGATTTCGGCGGCCACCTTGTAGGTCATGGCAATCGCGGTTTGCCGCCTGCCGTCAGAATCAGTGGAATGCCGGATGTTGATGCTTTTGTTGACCAGCAGGCCCTGGCCGGCGCGGGCCTGAAATCCGGGCTGCAGGCCCATTTCAGCGGCTTTGCTTTCAAATGCGGAAAACGCGGCCTCATCCAGGACGAATAGAAGTGATATTCCGGCCGAATCCCGGCCCCGGACCTCGAGGCGGTCGATGCTGTTAAATACCGCATTGATTTGTCGGGCTTCGGAAACCGCGGATTGCGTGGGCTCCGGAATGCCGGAGAGCATGTCACGGATTTTTTCAAGATTGCCCAGGATTTCGGTTTTCAGGCTCCAGGCGGCATCCTTCAGGGTCTCGATTCTTGCCGAGACCGTGTCAAACAGGTCTGCCGGCAACCGGCCCATCCAGATGCGGAGCAGTGCGGATTCCCGGTTTACCAGGCGGGTCAGTTCTTCGAGCACTTCGTAAAGCCGGGTGTCCGCGGCGGGGTCAAGAAACAGGCCATAGAACCGCTCGTCTTGCTTGAGACCCCGGATATCCGAATAAAGCCGCTCCACGGTTTCCTGACCGCCGAGATACACATCCCGGAACGTGGATTCATCCAGTTCGTTTTCCGGAAAACCTTGGCTTGCTGCCTGCTCGACCAGGTAGCGGAAGGATTCCGGTTCCGCGCTCCGCAATTTTCCGTCCGCATTCCGGGGCTGCCGGAAAGCCACGATTCCGGTTAATCCGCATGACAGGCAATTGGGGGAATATGGAAAGAAAATGAGTGCGCCTTGCCCCGCCCGGCGGGGGGCTTTGCCGAAATAAACCGGTGTTTTGAGGCCTGCGGCGATTCTGCCCAGGCACCGGCGCAATTTTTGAGTGCGTCTGGTGTTCAGTGCATGCATTTAGGAATTTCCGGAGGTATTGATGCGGTTTTGGAAATAATCAGATACGATTTTGCGAAAATACGCCGGCGCACGGGTGCCGATGTATTTTTCATGGGCCACGAGCACGGATACGGCGATTTTTTCACCGCTTTGCCTGTGCTGGGCATACCCGGCAAACCAGTCATACCGGAGCTGTTCGGGGTTATCGTTAATTGAGCCGGTTTTGCCGCCGATATGAAAATTTTTCAACAGTTTTTGACCGGTTTTGCCGCGGAAACTGCCGCGGGCAGTACCCTTGGTAACCGAGGCCTCCATCAGGGAGCGCAGGCGCCGGGCGGTTTCCGGGGTCGCGCACCGGTCCAGGATTTCTGTTTTGCCCCGGTAAATCCCCCGGTCGTTGACCGAAGCCCTATCCACAATCCGGGGGACCATAAGGCGGCCGTTGTTAATCACCGCAGCGGCCAGCATAGCCCCGTGCAGCGGGGAAATCCGGGTGGTGCCGTTGAATCCGCAGGCAATCTCCGCCCAATTATAAGGCTGATCCGAAATTTTGACAACACTGGTGTCAAGCGGCAGGTCAAAGGTGATTTCCCGGTTGAATCCAAAGCGGGTTGCGTATTTTTCCAGGTTGGCGCCGCCCAGGCAGTTTTTGCCGATTTTGCCGAAGATCGGGTTGACCGATTGGGCAAACGCCCGTTTAAGCGTGAGCGAATTGGTGTATTTATTGACGGTTTCTTTTAGCTGAGAACGATACAGCGTATACTTGCCCCCGTTGAAGTTCAGCCGGGTCTCGGGTCCGTATCCGCAGGTTTCCACGGCTGCGGCCGCGGTGATGATCTTAAACAGGCTGGCGGCCGGAAAAGCTGCGCTGAGGCAGGGATCTTTGCCGGAATCGGTTTTGTCAAAGGAAGCCATGCCGAGGATGCGCCCGGTTTGCGGATCCATGACCACGATGGCGATCTGCCTGGACCACCTGCGGTCCATCATGGAAATCAACGATTCCTGCAGATCCGGATTCAGGCTTGTGTGAAAGGTATATGCGCGGGCACCGCTCCGGCTCTGAATTATCGATTCCCTGGCATTAACAAAGGTTGCCGGGTCGATTCGCCGGCGAAGCCCGGATCGGTCGATACGCTCGGTCTCAGTGGTGCCGGCCGCGCTCCGGGTTTCCGGCCGCAATATCAATGCTTCGAGCAGGAAAAATCCCCCCTTGATCAGCACCAGGGCAATGCAGAAAATCAGCACGTATCCCGGCAGACGCCTGAGCGTTTTGCGCGCTGCGGATTTGTGCTTCAGTTTGTCCTGGTATCTCCGCCATGCGGTGTTATCCCGCATGGGCCGGCGGGTATCCGGAGCTTTTCGCTTTTTCAGTCTGGCCATGGAAGACAGTTTCTCAGGGGTTTGCTATTTCAACCGCGTACCGGGGGGCATGGGCCGGTCCAGCACGGCCACGGCAGCGTTTTCCTTGTCCAGGGCCGCCAGCACCATTCCCTCGGAGGATATGCCCCGGAGTTTTGCCGGTTTCAGGTTGGCCAGCACAACGACCGTTTTCCCGATG
>CAZTHW010000245.1:0-3901 GCA_964613595.1 uncultured Desulfobacteraceae bacterium
GAATTGTAGAAACAGATAAACATTACGCCGAGCTGGATCCCGCCGATGACCATCAGCTTGACCGCCAGGCCCGCAGGCACCCGGGGCCACCGGATCAGGGGCAGAAAAACCAGGCTTGAAAGGAAAACCCTCGAAAAAACCGCAAAATAACTATCCACCTGCCCGGAAAGATAGACCCCGATCAGGCTGAAGGAAAACGCCCATAAAACCGTAACAATCCACAAGTATGTCATTTCCCACCTCTTTGCACAAAACCGCAAATCATCAAAAAACCGGAACGCCAACATCCGCTGCTTTGCCGCATGAGCCGTTATTACGGCCGGACCACGGCCTTGACGATCTCCGGGGCACCGGCATGAAGCAATTCAAAGGTTTCCTGCAGCTCGGAAAAACCCGGCCGGCAGTTGACCATATCCGCCGGATCCAGCCGCTTATCCGCCATAAACGCCAGGGACGTATCAAATTCCTCGATGGCGTATGCCATCGAGCCTCTCTGAACGAGTTCCTTGGAGGTGAACATCAGGGTGGACACGGACTGGGCCGAAAAATTGATCCCTGCAAGCACCACGGTTCCGCCGGGCTTTAACGCGGACATGGCCGTAAAGAGACCGGCATCCACGGCAGAGGTTTCCACCACGGCATCAAAACCGCCGTCAGAGACCTGCTTTAATTTTTTCCGCAGCTTTTCATCCCGGCCGTCAAAAACTTCATGCACGTATTGCCAGTTCCCGGCATATTCCAGGCGATGCGGGTTGACCTCGCAGAGCCCCACCAGCCCCGCGCCGGCAATTTTCGCCCAAGCCGCGCTCAACAGGCCGATGGTGCCCCCGCCGGTCACCAACACATTGTCGCCCACGCGGAAACCGGCCTGGCGCACTGCATGCAGGGCCACCGAAGCCGGCTCCACCAGGCATGCCGCCTCGTCAGACAGGCTGTCCGGCAGTTTGCGCACCATGTCAGCCCGGCCCGCCACCTTTTCGGCAAATGCCCCGGGTGCGTTATTGCCGGGTATTGGACGGGTAAAGGCCTTTTGACATATATGAAACAACCCCTTCTGGCAGGTGGGGCATACGCCGCAAGGATTGAGGGGTATATAGGTCACCCGGTCTCCGGGCTGCAGATCGCCCCGGGGGCCGGGATCGGACACGGTGCCGCAGAATTCGTGGCCCGGGATCAGCCCCGGCTTCCCGTCCATGCCCGTGCCCATTTCCCAGTAATGCAGATCCGACCCGCAGACTCCGCAGGCCGAAACATCCATGATCACGTTGTTTTCCCCTGTGCCCGGCTCGACGACTTCCACCGGCTCCAGCTTTCTGGCCGCCGTCAGCTTGACTGCCCGCATGCTTGACTCCCTTTTCCGCATCCTGATAGGTTAAGGCCGAACAGATGCGGATTTTTCAGCCGGATTCCTCCCGGCGCCGAGGTGCGGCGCGTGTTTACCCCGCCGGATGAAAAACCCGCGGATGGTCCCGCAGAGGCTTCCTGTGAATGGATCATATCCATCCGATAAAAAAGGATTGCATCAGCCGTTGGCAAATTTGCCCTGCAGCCGCCGCATCCCCTTTAACCATCGGTCGTAATCCGAGGTCTTGCGCTGCATGTAGGTAACAACTTCCGGGTGGGGCAGAATCAGGAACCGTTCTTCTGCCAGACCCGCGATGGTTTCATCAGCCACCTTGTCTGGGCTGATCATGCCGTTAACCGCAGCCACGCCTCCGCCCTGGCGGGTCATCTGCGTTTCCACGGCCTGGGGGCAGATTACTGAAACGCGGATTCCCTGGTCGCCGTAGGTAATTGCGATATTTTCCCCCAGCCCCACCGCGGCATGCTTGGTCACCGAATACGGGGCCGAGCCGATCTGGGAAAGCAGGCCGGCGGCAGAAGCGGTAATTACGAAATATCCACCGCCGCGGGCAATCATTTTATCAATTACCGCCCGGCCCGCATAGACATGGGCCATGACGTTGATTTCCCAGATACGCTGCCAGTCTTCATCCGGTACTTCCAGGCCGCCCGGAACCATGATGCCGGCATTGGAACAGAAAATATCAATCGGGCCCAGCTCATTTTCCGTCCTGTCAACCAGGGCCCGTATATCCTCCTGACTGGATACGTCGCAGGCCACGGCCGTGCCGCTGATTTCATCCGCGACCCGGCGGGCGCCCTGAACGTCCGTATCGGCAACCACTACGGCCCGGGCGCCTTCGACTGCAAAACGCAGGCACAGGGCCGCACCGATACCGCTTGCCCCGCCTGTGACAACAGCCACTTTATCCCTGAGTTCCATTTTTCTCCGCTGTTTCGGATCTAGCGCGCTTATCCGCGGTTAAGGGGAAAATCCGGCACCAAAGGCCTCTTACTCCACCCGGAAAAAAGATTCCTCGAACTCGGGACGATCCTGATACTTGGCCATGAAAAATCCGGGCAAGGACGCAGCCTGTTCAAAAAGATTTGGGTCGGCTTCTATGCCGGCCTCGTGCAGGGCCTTTACAACCTTTTTCGGATCGGGCGGACAGCCCTTCACAGCGATCATTTTCTGTATATCCGGATGATCCTTGTTTTTCTTGTACATGCACTGGCCGAGCAAAACGGTGGCCTTCATCCCCGGGGTGGGCTCCATGGATTTGCCGGTGAGCACCTCCACGTTGTCAAACGGCTCACCTGTCCAGGCATAGCGAATGGCCGTGAGAACCAGCCCGTTTAATCCCGAGCAATAGGTGCACATGGTGTCGTCGAATTTCCGGTAATACAGGCCGTCAATTCCCTGCTTGGCAAGCGGCACCGGCATTTCCCGGGTCTCTTCCCGGCAGTAGGCGACATCGTTTTGATGGTATGAAGCCACGTCCTCGATCTTTTCACCGACAACCTCCACGTCCGAAAGATCGATGGGTCTGCCGCGGTTTTGGGCGGCATAAACCAGATGCGACACTTCAGAGGGGTCGTGTCCCAGCAGCCGGGACCCGACCAGATCCGCGGACAAAACGTCCGGGGATGCCACAAGAAGATTGCTTTTGTGCATTTTCCCGTCAAAGGCCGGGCCGCGCTCCAGTGTATAGATCCCGTCGATCAGGGTGAGCATGGGCGGCATTTTGTCTGCAAGCTTTGCCACGTGAAAATGCAGATCCTTTTCCGGATCCGCGCTGTGGCACTTCTTGCGCGAAGGAATGTCTATGGTTCCCTTCAGGTTCTTAATGCCCAGGCTGACAACGGTCTGGTTGTGGGTTTTCATGGGCGGCAGATCCACGACGAAATCGCTGTTGAGGATGTCCGTGTTGAATTTCAGGGAAATCCCGTCGCCCAGGTCCACTTCTTCAAAGGGCCGTTCCATAATGGCGACCGTCTTGACGCCGTATTTTTGTCCCAGCTTGTTGTAACCGAGGGTTTCAAATGCGTGGGCCGGGGTCTCCTTGTCCTTGGGATCTGAGACGATGCCCTCGCCTATGGTAATATCGTCGATGCCGCGATCTTTTAACAGCCGGACAATGTCCTCCATGACCCGCGATGTTGTTATCACGCCCCACTTGGGAAATTCGCAGGCCTTTGTCCAGAATACGATATTGGGCTTAATAAAAACCTTTGCCTTTGGCGGCAGATGATCGAGCCCGCCGCAGAGCTCCACCGCTTTTTTAACGGACTCATAGGGCGTTTCATACCTGAGGATTGACACGCGGTTGTTTCCCATTTTTGAAAATCCTTTCTTTGATGATTTCGCAAAAAATCGATTCCCCTGCCCGGCGATGATTCCGGCGGTTTTTTCATGAAAGGCGCAAACACCGCTTGAGAAATGACTTTTTTACGATTCGATCTTTATTCGAGTTTCGCAAAATTTCAATTGTGCTGTTATTTTATCAATATCCGGCGCTTTTCCGTAAAGCCCGTATATCGACCGGCACAATAATTT
>CAZTHW010000246.1:0-3897 GCA_964613595.1 uncultured Desulfobacteraceae bacterium
AATTAAGACTTTTTTTTTACATCTTGACAAAAAAATTTGATCCTTATATGCATAATTATCAAACATGACACTCGAGTCTAATTCAATAAGCCATTCTGCTCCTTGTAAAATCTGATTATCAGTCAACTGCAGGCATCCTCGGGAAATCGCCGGCACATTGCCGGCACGACCTTCAACCATAAAATATCAAACAGGAGGGAAAAATGAGGTGTAAGCCGACTTATCCAACGGTAATGTTTGCATTCGTTTTTTTACTGATAATGATTTTTCCGGCAGCTGGCTTTCCCGGGCAACCATTATCGCAAAGCGCCGAACAGGAGATTTTAACGAAGATCGAGGCTATGGATATCGGGGAGGTCGCTATTGATCTCAATGCCCGCATTTCCGTGCCGGACAAACCGGAAGCTGGAATCCAAAGTGCGGACCTTTTTGCCACCGTGGTGCGCAAGACTAATTCACAAGACGATTCCGGCGAGATTGCGCGCCCCACCATTGTGGTTGCCACGCCCTACCGCCGGGAAATCATGACAATCCTCTACCTTCCCCTGCTGCGCCATGACTACAACCTGCTGGTATACGACGTGCGGGGCAGCGGCTCCTCTTATGGAAGCTGGATATCCTTTGGTCCGGCAGAGCATTATGATGCGGCGTACGTGGTTGATCAATATATTCCGTCCCAAGCCTGGTCTGATGGAAGGGTAGGCATGATCGGTCCTTCCTACATGGCAATTTCCCAGATGCTGGCCGCCGGGCAGATTGAAACGGATACAGACGGCGATCCGGTCCACTTGAAAGCTTTGTTCCCCCTGGTGACAATGAGTGACAGCTACCGGGATATCGTGATGCACGGGGGCAACGTTGATATTGAATTTATACCCATATGGCTGGGCGGCGTGGATCTGCTGGGCGCGCTGCCGCCTATGCTGCTTGCCGGGCAGGAGACTCCCGGCCGGCCTGACCTTAATGACATAGAAGAGTCGTTTCAGATCTGGCGCGAGCACCTGCAAAATATTCCTGTTACCATAGACTGGATCATGGACGGAGGCAATATTAACAAAAACGATTTTTACGACACCAAGTCCCCAATGATTTACTGGCCGGACAAGCCGGCAGGCGGATGGCAGTTCGGGTCGTCTTATCCGCCGGAGTTGGGGACAACAGTTATTCCGGATTCCCTGCCGGTGTTTCTTACAGGGGGGTGGTTTGACCTGTTTACCCGGGGAACTTTAAATACTTATCAATATGGCCTGAAAGATCACGACAAAAGCGATAAAGCCATGATGATCGGTCCCTGGTATCATCTCGGCGGTTCCCTCGGACTGGGGGTCAACGGCATATTAAACTGCGAAATCCCGGCCCGGTGGTTTGACTGGAAAATCAAAGGGGAATCTGACCCGTTTATGGAGGAGTATCCGGTGCTGGTATATGTCATGGGAAAGCAGAAATGGCGGGCCGAACAAGACTGGCCGCTGCCCGAATACAGAACTGAGGATCACACCCTCTTTCTTTCCAAGCGAAAAGCGCCGGCAATTAGGGGAGACTGGTTTTCCGTGCTGAACGCGAAAAACAATTATCGGCTGGTGGAAAACCCCTTGGTAAAAGATTATTTCAACAAATTTCTGTGGTTTCAGGTACACAAGGACGCGCCGGTGCTCGAACATGACCCGCAAAGCCTGCACGGTATAAACTCCCGTTCCAGCACCCGGTGGCTTGCCGGCGCGCCAGCGCTGGTCTCCCAGGTGTCCAAGCTGATCAATGACAAGGATATTGATCGATTCATGCCCTGGGAGGATGAGCGCAATGACGAGGTCGGTGTGCTAACTTTTACCACTGAAAAACTGGAAGAAGACTTAGAGATCACAGGTCCGATCAAGCTGACTTTCTGGGCAAAGACCGAGTTTACCCGTCCGCTGCGGCAGGCCGCCCTTGACGGTGTGCTTAATACAATTGAATCGCGTTTTAATCTGGAAAATAACATGGTTGTCGAGCTGATGAAAAAAGATGATGTCCAATGGGTGGTGGAATTAAATGATGTGTTTCCGGACGGCAGGGCAAGAAATATAACCTCGGGCTGGCTCAGTGCCGATAACCGTCCCTATAACCCGAACTATCCCAGACAGGTGGATCCGGCTTATACTGCCTTTGATCCCTATTATGATCATGCCTACCGCAAGCCGGATCCCATAGAGGAAGGCAGCGTTTATAAATACGTGATTGAGTTGTGGCCCACAGACAACGTGTTTAAAAAGGACCACCGTATTCGTCTGTCCATCAGTGCCTCTGACTTTCCGCACCTTTTTCCCGTGCTGCAGCCTTCAGAGAATCAACTCATCATTGATCAGAAGCATCCCGCGAAAATCGAGTTTCAGACAGTTACCCAGGGCGGCGATTACAAGTGGATCGACGATATTGACAACTATATGCTGTCGCATTCGAATTGATGCGGGAACACCGGGGTTTTTCTCCGGGGAAATTCTGACCTGTTTTCGACACAGCCACCTGCCTTGCGGGTGGCTGTGTTTTGCGCATACGTGGATGAGGCGAGCCGAAAAGCACTCGTGATGACAGGTACGGACAAAAGAATTTTTGCCACGCTTTTCTTTTCCATATTCAGCGCGATCACAGGTGTGGGAATCGTAGTCCCCCTGATTCCGATTTATGCGGAAAGCCTCGGTGCCAGCGGGCTTTATATCGGCCTGGTCTTTGCCTCATTTTCCCTTTCCCGGGCGTTTCTCCTGCCCCTGTTCGGCCGCCTGTCTGATAAGACCGGCAGAAAACCCTACATTTTCACCGGGCTTTTCGGCTACACCCTGGTTTCTGTGGCTTTTGTGTGTTCAGATACCATCTCCGGCCTCATAGGCATCCGGTTTTTCCAGGGAATTGCATCGGCAATGATAATTCCGGTGGCGCATGCCTATATCGGAGACATTACGCCGGTAAAAAGGGAAGGCCTGACCATGGGACTTTTTAACATGTCCATGTTTATCAGTCTCAGCATCGGGCCGCTTGCCGGCGGCATGATCAACGACGCCCTTGGCATGGACGCTGCATTTTTGTGCATGGGCGGGTTGTCTTTCATTGGGTTTCTAATGAGCCTCTGGTATTTGCCCCCTATCCGGGAGGAATCCCATATCGGCGAAAAAAATCGGGGCCCGCTGGCCATGGCCGCCATTCTGCGGGACCGGGGGCTGTACGGGCTCTTTTGTCTCCGAATGGCATATGTGTTCTGTATCGGGGTAATTTGGTGCTTTTTGCCGGTGATGTCCAAGAA
This sequence comes from uncultured Desulfobacteraceae bacterium, assembly GCA_964613595.1. Classification (GTDB taxonomy): domain Bacteria; phylum Desulfobacterota; class Desulfobacteria; order Desulfobacterales; family Desulfosalsimonadaceae; genus Desulfosalsimonas. Next base: position 3,272 of record CAZTHW010000246.1, read on the forward strand.
ATACGGGCTTTCAACAACAGCTATCGGCTTTTTGATCATGCTCGGGGTGTTTGTCAGCGGCGGACTGCAGATTCCCATGGGAATGGTTGCTGACCGGGTGGATAAGAGAAAGATGGCCACTCTGGGCGGGGTTCTCGTGGCTGCAGACATCCTCTGCTACCAGTGGGCCGGCGGATTCTGGAGCCTGTTTGCAGCCAGTCTGGTTTTCGGACTGGGCGGGGGGATTACCATGCCGCCGCTCATGGCCATGGCCGTGATAAAGGGCGGGGAAAGCCGGGCGATGGGTTCGGTGATGTCACTGCTCACAGTCGCCCACAGCTTAGGCATGCTACTGGGCGCTTTAAGCGCCGGGCTGGTCATGGATTTTTTCACTGTGCAGCAAACCTTTCCTGTGGCAAGCGTCTTTATGGTGGCAGGCACGCTTTTTTTTGTATTCTTTACCGCCGCACCGAAAAATCCGGCTTGATCACATGCCTTTCAAAAGCGATGGTCTCCAGCTTGAAAAAATACAAGTATCTGAAATCATATATTTTTATCACCAGACAGACACGCCTCTCTAATACCTTCTAAGGCCTAAACTGAGCGTTTCAGATTTTTAAAAACAGTATTTTGTTAAGGATTATAAT
>CAZTHW010000247.1:0-3896 GCA_964613595.1 uncultured Desulfobacteraceae bacterium
GGTTCATCAGGCACGATTCCTTGTAGAATTTGTTCATCTTGCCTTCGACGATTTTCTCTGCAACATCCTCGGGCTTGCCCATTTCAAGCGCCTGCTGACGATAGATTTCCTTTTCCCGGGCAACCGCGTCCTCCGGAATGTCTTCCGGGACCACGCCGAGCGGGCTGGAAGCCGCGATATGCATGGCAATATTCTTGGCAAACTCCTTGAATTCATCCGTCTTGGCCACAAAATCGGTTTCGCAGTTGACTTCCACGAGCACCCCGATTTTGCCGCCCATGTGAATATAGGATTGGATAACGCCGTCTGCAGCCACCTTGCCGGCCCGCTTTTTCGCGGTGGCAAGCCCTTTTTTACGCAGGTAATCGGCCGCTTTTTCCATATCCCCTTCGCATTCGGTGAGCGCTTCCTTGCAGTCCATAATCCCGGCCCCGGACCGGTCGCGGAGCTGCTTGACCATATCTGCACTTATCGTTGCCATCATTACTCTCCTGTATTTGCCGCTTCTTCAGATTCTTCGGATTTTCCGGGTGCTTCCGCCTGGGTGTCGGCTGCATCAGACTCCTTGCCGGCCGATGCCTTGCGGATCACCTCGACCACCGGTCCCTGTTCGTCTTCTTCCATCATGCGGCGTTCAACCGTGCCTTCGGCCTGCTGTTCGGCCTCCTCGGACTGCTTGTCCTTCTCGGCCTGCAGCTTTTCCTCCCGGCGCTGGGCGCCCTCGATTGCGGCATCCGCAATCCGGGAGGTAATGAGCCGGATCGATCGGATGGCATCATCATTGCCCGGGATCACGTAATCGATCATGTCCGGATCGCAGTTGGTGTCCACGACAGCCACCACCGGGATCCCCAGCCGGATGCCCTCGCGCACGGCGATGGCTTCTTTCTTGGGGTCCACGATAAACAGCGCACCGGGCAGGTTCTTCATGGCGCGAATCCCGCCGAGGTTGCTGTCCAGCTTGGCCCGCTCCTTTAACATATATACCCGTTCCTTCTTGGGGTACAGGTTAATGGAGCCGTCGTTTTCAATGGTATTCAGGTAATTGAGCCGCTCGATGCTTTTTTTCACCGTGGGAAAATTGGTGAGCATCCCGCCGATCCAGCGGTTGTGCACGTAATACATTTCGCACCGGTTGGCTTCCTCGTAGATCGATTCCCGCGCCTGCTTCTTGGTGCCCACGAAAAGCACACTTTTGCCGCCTGCCACCGTATCTGCCACAAAGTCATAGGCGGTCCGGAACATCCGGACCGTCTGCTGCAGATCAACAATGTAAATCCCGTTTCTGGCCCCGAAGATGTACTTTTTCATCTTGGGATTCCATCGCCGGGTCTGGTGACCGAAATGGACACCCGCCTCGAGCAGTTCCTTCATTGTCACGTACGCCATGGTCATACTCCTTTTGCTGCGGTTTTTGGATGCCACCGCCTTTATCCCCCCGGCCGCCGACTTTTTAAAAAAAGCACCGTAGCAAGCCGGTCCAAAGGCGTGTGTAGTTGGTTCAAAAATTGACTACCTATAACAAAACAGATCCGGGTCCGCAATATTTTTATTATCACATTTTCTGCAATATCGCGACCCGGTCATGACCGGCATAATCCCGGATAAAGCCGGGATCCCCGTAAACGCCGGCCTGATCGGAAAATTCCAGGATCGCCGCCTTCTGATAGTATCCGATTTCCAGCAGCAGAACACCGCCCGGGACCAGGTGTTGCGGCGCCCCGCGAATAATTGTCTCGATCGCCGCCAGCCCCCTGCCCTGCCCGTCCAGGGCCATGCGGGGTTCATGGTCGTGGATCTCGGGCTGCAGTTCCCCGATCTGCCCGGAAGGCACATACGGCGGATTAGATACGATCATGTCAAATCCGGGACCGTCTTGCCGGATGGCTTCCATCCAGCTGCCGGCAAAAAAATGAATACGGCCGGTAACTCCGTTTTGCCCGGCGTTTTTCCGGGCCACCCGCAGGGCCGCATACGAGCGGTCCACTGCAAAATAAATATGCCCGGGCCGGTCTGCTGCCAGCGAGACCGCCACGGCACCGGAGCCCGTGCCCAGGTCGATCACCCGCCCGGCGGGGCCGGTTTCATCGGACAGCCGCATCAGGGCGGCCTCCACCAGGTGCTCGGTCTCCGGGCGGGGGATCAGCACGTCCGGGGTAACCAAAAATTCCCGGCCCCAGAACTCCTTTTCCCGGAGAATGTAGGCCACGGGTTCGCGGTGCACCCGCCGGCGGATCATTTCCCGGTAGCCTGCCAGCTCGGGCCCCGACAGCGGCTGATCGTGCCGGATATATAAATCAATGCGCTGCAGCCCCAGAACGGCTGCAAGAAGGATTTCGGCTGTCAGACGGGGGGAATCGATATGGTGGGTGTCAAAATACCCGGCCGTCCATTGAAGTGCGTCAAGAACGGTCCAGGTCTGCGGTTTCTGCGACTTGTGATTCGGCATTCTGTAAAGCCTGTGCCTGGTAATAGGTGGTCAGCTCGTCGACGATTTCATCCAGGGCGCCCTGCAGCACCTGCTCGAGCTTATACAGGGTCAGCCCGATCCGGTGATCGGTCACGCGTCCCTGCGGAAAATTGTAGGTCCGGATCCGCTCGCTTCTATCCCCGCTGCCCACCTGGTTGCGCCGCTCCTGGGTGATCTTGTCGTTTTGCTCCTGGACCTGGATGTCATAGAGCCGGGCCCGCAGCACCTGCATGGCCTTTGCCTTGTTTTTGTGCTGGGACTTTTCATCCTGGCAGGTGACCACCAGTCCGCTGGGCGAATGGGTGAGCCTGACCGCGGAGTCCGTGGTGTTAACCGACTGTCCGCCCGGACCACTGGAGCGGAACACATCCACCTCGACGTCGTTGGGATCAAGGTTGACCTCCACGTCCTCGGCTTCGGGCAGAACCGCCACGGTAACCGCAGAGGTATGAATCCGGCCCTGGGTCTCGGTGCTGGGCACCCGCTGCACCCGATGGGTGCCGCTTTCGTATTTCAGATTACTGTAGGCACCCCTGCCCTTGACCATGGCAATGACTTCCTTGAAGCCGCCCGAGTCCGTCCAGTGGGTATCAATGAACTCCACTTTCCAGCCCTTGGATTCTGCATACCGGGAATACATGCGAAACAGGTCCCCGGCAAACAGGCTGGCCTCTTCGCCGCCGGTTCCGGCGCGGATTTCCAGGATCACGTTTTTTTCGTCATTGGGATCCTTGGGAATCAGCAGCTTTTTCAGGGATGCTTCCAGTTCGGCCTGCCGGGCATTGAGCGAGTCGATTTCGCTTTTGGCCATATCCCGGATCTCCGGGTCGCTGTCTGAAAGCAATTCCCGGCTCTGCTCAAGCTCCTGGCACACCTGGCGGTATTCCCGGTAAACCTCGACGATTTTTCCCAGTTCCGAGTGTTCCCGGACGTACTTGGGATACAGTTCCCGGTCGCCTACCACCGCAGGATCGGAAAGCAGGGTCTCCAATTCCGTATAGCGCTTTTCAATTCCCTCTAAACGTTCAAACATGGACGATCAGCGCCTGTTTACTTTTTGCCCTTGGGCTGATAACCGGCTTGCGCATATTTGCGGCGGAACCGCTCAATCCGGCCGGCCGAATCCACCAGCTTCTGCTTGCCAGTGTAAAATGGATGGCACTGGGAGCAGATTTCCACGGAAATATTGTCGCGGGTGGAGCCCACGGTAATTTCGTTGCCGCATGCACAGTGGATGGTTGTTTCCTGGTATTTCGGGTGAATGTCTGTTTTCATTTCACGCACCTCAAGATTTAAAGTTCAAGGTTCAAGGTTGATGGATTCGTAAAAAGTCTAAAAAATGTTATGCCCGCCAAGCAACAAAAATATAATTTTCTGATTTTACTTAAACACTTAATCACTTAAAACTTAACACTGCCTGTAAAAA
>CAZTHW010000248.1:0-3880 GCA_964613595.1 uncultured Desulfobacteraceae bacterium
GGGCTTGGGAAAAAGATCTCCATGGATCTGGCCGCCCGGGGTACGGAGCTTGTTTTGCACGTGCGCAGCCCGGAGAAAGAAAAGGCTGCAATTTTTCTTCCTGTATTGCTCCTGGTGGTGATAAAATATGATATGCGTTAGCGGGATTCATCCGGGAAATGGCGGATATGGTTTTTTCCTCACATCCTTATCTCGGATCTATCATTTCTCGGTAAAGAAAAATCCGGACGATTGTCTGGGCATTGGCCGTAGTGCGCACTTTTTGTCGTGCATGCCAGAGGCCGGCCCAGGAACGCAGCCGCACAGGCGATTTGTCCCGGTATCCCCTCAGCGCCATCTCCTCGGCCAGCATCCGGTGGCGCTGCCGTAGCGCCCAGCCATAGCCCCGCCAGCGCAAGGTTTCCGGGTGCCGGGCATATCCCTTTTTCCCGTTGCCAATTATCGAAACCATGGCATGCAGTTCGCGGTGTTCGCCAAGCAGGCTATGGCGGTTGAGGTAGCCCGGCTGTACATCCCAAATGCGCATCTTGTTTCTGCCTCCCTATGCGAAACCATAATTTCTTTGACAGCTAGACAATAAGGATTATTTATTAAAATTACACACCAACGGATCAGAAAAAATCCGCCAACCCGTAGAGTCAGAAAGCGATTTGAAACGATCGGTATAAACTGAAAACAACCGTCCACAAGGTTATCCACCAAGTTTGAGGATGCGTGGATGAATCACGGAGGTATTAAAATGACAAAAGACGACCGCAAACCCACCACCAATGATGCCGGAATCCCCGTTGCCAGCGATGAGTTTTCACTCACCGTCGGGCCTGACGGGCCGATTTTGCTCCAGGACCATTATCTTGCCGAGCAAATGGCCAACTTCAACCGGGAGATGATCCCGGACCGCCAGCCCCATGCCAAGGGCTCCGGCGCCTTTGGCCACTTCGAGGTGACCGGCGATGTCAGCGCCTACACCAGGGCGAGCTTATTTCAACCGGGCGCGAAAACCGACATGCTGGCCCGGTTTTCCACAGTGGCCGGCGAGGCCGGCAGCCCCGACACCTGGCGGGACGTACGCGGCTTTGCCCTGAAGTTTTATACCGAGGAGGGCAACTACGACATGGTGGGCAACAACACGCCGGTGTTTTTCGTGCGCGATCCAATGAAGTTCCAGCACTTCATCCATTCGCAAAAACGCCGCGCCGATAACGGCTTGCGCGACCATGACATGCAGTGGGACTTCTGGACCCTGTCTCCTGAAACCGCCCATCAGGTCACCATCCTGATGAGTGACCGCGGCGTGCCCAAGAGCTATCGGCACATGAACGGTTACACGAGCCACACTTATATGTGGGTCAATGCCAAGGGCGAGCGATTCTGGGTGAAGTATCATTTCAAAACCGACCAGGGCATTGATTTTCTCACCGATGAGGAGGCTGACAGGCTTGCTGGCACGGATCCGGACTACCACCGGAAGGATCTTTTTGAAGCCATCGAGCGCGGAGATTATCCCAGTTGGACACTCAAGGTGCAGATCATGCCTTTTGAAGACGCTGAAACCTACCGGATCAACCCGTTTGATCTGACCAAGGTGTGGCCCCACAGTGACTATCCGCTCCACGAGGTCGGACGGATGACCCTGAACCGCAATCCCAGCGATTTTCACACAGAGATCGAACAGGCGGCCTTCGAACCCAACAGCTTTGTCCCCGGCATCGGCCCGAGCCCGGACAAGATGCTGCTCGCCCGCCTGACCTCCTACGCAGACGCTCATCGTGCGCGCCTGGGCGTGAATTACAAGCAGATCCCGGTCAACCGGCCAAAGGTATCGGTGCACAGTTACAGCAAAGGCGGGCGGATGCGTTTTGAAAATGTATCTGATCCGGTGTATGCACCCAATTCAAAGGGCGGCCCCCAGGCTGATGCCAAGCGTTACACGGAAGACGCCGTCTGGAGTGCCAGTGGCGATTTCATCCGCGCGGCCTACACTCTTCGCAAAGACGATGACGATTTCAGCCAGCCCGGCAAGCTGGTGCGCGAGGTGATGGACGATGCGCAGCGCGACCGGCTGGTGTCCAACGTGGTCGGACATCTCAAAAAAGGCGTGTCCGAGCCCGTGTTAAAGCGTGCGCTTGAATACTGGAGAAACATTGACCAGGAGATCGGGGACCGCATCGCCAAGGGCGTAAACAGCGGATGATCGTATACGAGTTCCTGTCGGCCCGCCGATCATAAGCAGGCGGTCCGGCAAGGGATATTAAGCTTTTTGCATACGTCGATTTTCTACATCAGGTAAACAGCGGGCTGGATGCCCAGGTCCGTGGGATGGTGGGTGCTTTCAATGGTGTAAGGGGGTTGCCCGGTTTGGGCGTCCCGCTGGTTTAAATCAATGATTTCGCCTTTTGTGTATCGCCCGTTTTGCTGTCTGAGCACAAGGATCTTGGGCAGGTGGTCTTCCTTAAAATCCCCCCCGCTGTAAACCAGTCCGAAATGGCCGGTGTTGAGTTTCACCAGTGTGCCCGTGGGCAGCACACCCAGCATGTTCACAAACCATTTGAGCAGCAGGGGATCAAAATCCCGGCCCGATTTGGCCAGCATAATGCCCAGCGCCCGGTCCTGGCTCAGGGGGGTCTGCCGGTAGCTCCGGGCGGATGTCAGGGCGTCGTAGACATCGCAGATTTCTATGATCCGCCCGAACAGGCTCAGCGGTCGGTTCCAGTTTGTATCCGGGTAGCCGGAAAGATCATAGCGGAGGTGATGTTCAAACGGCGGCAGCAGGATCCTGGCCTTGAGCTCGGCATCGGCGTTGAGCTTGATGATCCGGCGCACCCCGTTTAATGGATGGTTCTGAATCTCCTGGAATTCCCGGGTATCCAGGGGGCCCGGCTTGTTGAGGATCTCAACGGGCACATCGATCTTGCCCAGGTCGTGAAACAGGGCGGAGATGCCAAGGCGCACCAGGCTTCTGCGCGATAAACCGATCCGTTGGCCCAGGCAGATGGATAAAATGGCGACATTTACCGAATGGGTAAACGTGTAGTCGTCATGATCCCGGATGGTTGCAATCCCCATCAGAACGTCATTGTTAACAAAGGCCAGGTCTGTGATGTCCTGAATCACCCGCAATGGCTTGCGAATACCCGAGGGTTTCCCTTTAAGGATTTTTTGCCCGACGGATTTAAGCGAATTATAGGCATAGGAATAAAGCCTGTGGGCCAGCTCCGGGTTTTCAACGGCAGATGTCCCGGCTTCGCTCTGCGGGGCGGCAACCGTGTCCACCCAGAAAAAGCGTTCTTCTCCAAGGCGTTTGCCAAGCCAATCCGCCGGTTCGTTGTGATTTTGCGCCTCGATCATCTCCAGGATGAAGTCATAGGCCGTTTTGTTGGTAACCTTGTCAAAGTCGGCATTAAACCGCAGGCCGTAGAGCCCCAGCCGTTCGAACCAGCCCAGCAGGGAAAGCACAAAAACCGCGCTTTGCTTGCGAATCAGCAGTTTCTGCCCCTGAACGAAAAACCGGCCGTGGCTGGCTTCAACGGTTATCTCGTCGCCTTCTTCATCCAGCAATCGGCGCCCTGTGGAAATAAAGTTATCGAGGGCTTCCACGGTCAGGCGATTGCCGGACTCATGGATTCGGGCCAGCTGGAGAAGCCGCATGAAATGGCAGATAAAGGCTTCGCCTAAGCGGGGCGTTTCGGTTTCGGATCCGACGGCGTCGGGGATGGTTTCTTCATGGCTCATCGCCGGCCTCCTTTGCTCGTCGGGTAGCCTTGCGTATCGTGGGCCAGAGGCTTTTGGACGCTTTTTCCAGCAGCCCCCCGGCTTCAGGTGCCTCCATCCGGCGCAATGCCATGGCCGCGCCTGCGCGGTGGAGCGCCCGGACCTTCCC
>CAZTHW010000249.1:0-3880 GCA_964613595.1 uncultured Desulfobacteraceae bacterium
CCCATGCGCGCATCAAAAAAAGGTTCAAGCACAACATCTTTTCCTATGATCTGCCAACCCGGTCCATGGTCAACCAGGAACTGTTTTCCCGGAAAACCTGGAAGGCCCTGGGCCTGACCCGCAACCAGATGGCCTGGGCAGGAGCCGGTATCGGCGCGGGTATCGGCGCCAAGGCGGATCTGGCAGCAGCCGGGCTGAGCTTCGGGGTGTTTACCGCCCTGGGCGGCGCGCTGGGGGCGGGATCTGCGGCCTGGGGCACCCGAAAAATCGCCCGTACCCGAATCAAGGGACAATCCCTGGGCGGCATCCGGCTCCGGGTGGGACCGGTCCGAAACGATCAACTGCTATACGTGATCATCGACCGCGCGCTAATCTACTTCTGGCACGTGATCAACTGGGCCCACTCCCGCCGGGACCAGCCCGAACCCGGCCAGACAGAAAACGCTGCAATTCAAAATTTTTTGACAGCCAATTGGAGCGACTCGCAAAAAACCGTCAGCAAGCGCTTTTTCAAAGCCATCCGCAAAAACAACCCGAGTGCAACCGAAACTGCTGCCGCGGATTTTACCAGCATGCTCGGCGGCATCATGAAACAGATATCCGGTATATGACAAACCAGCCCACGCCTTTTAAAAACAGAGCCGGGGACGCGGTCATGGAGTATATCCGCAATGCGGACCACAGGTGCACACCCCGGGAGCTGGAGCGCACCATTGCATTGCGCCTGGGCGCTGACCGCAGGGCCGTGCGGCAGGCCGTCAGGAAACTGGTTTTTGAAAACCGGCTTGTCTACACCTACCTGATGGGCCACACCTTCCTGGAAATATCCTACAGGCAGCCTGTGGACGTGGGCGGCGGGGTGATCCTGGCACCGCCGGAGATATCCTGCCGGCCCGGGCCGGAACAGGTGCTGATCCGGATCGCACCAGGGGCGGCCTTTGGCATGGGCGATCATGCCACCACCCGGATTTCCCTGCAATTGATATCCTGGGCGATGCGCACCCGCGGCCTGGCCGGTCCGCCTTCGGCACTCCGGGTGCTGGATATCGGCACCGGGTCGGGCGTGCTGGCCATTGGCGCGTGCCTTATGGGAGCAGGCGCTGCGGTGGGCATTGACACGGATGCCTGTGCACGGGCCGAAGCCGGGCAGAACGTGCGCCTGAACGAACTGGAAGACCGGGTGCGGATCATGGAAACAACAGGGGACGGGGTTGAAATCTGTCCCCGAGAGTATTGCACCACCCCTTTTTCCCTCGTCCTGGCCAACCTGCGCTATCCCACCCTGAGCCGGCTGTCCGGCGGGATCCGGCAGCTTGCCGCACCCGGGGCGGTGCTGATATTTTCAGGCTTCCGGCCAAGCGAACTTCCCGATCTCGTTGCAACCTATGAATCCGGCGGATTTCAGTGCCTGCGCACCTTGAGCGAAAACGCCTGGTGCGGAATCGTATTGGAAAAACCGCCCGATAAACCGGGAAACACCCGGGCCACGTGCACTTTGCATGCTTCATGATTATACTGTAAGGCAAACAGCTTCCCGGTTTTTCCGGGATACGCACCCGACAAGGGCCGGATATGGAAAAACACTACAAGGAAAGATTCGAAGCCCAGCGCCGGCTGGCCCGCAAAGTTGCCCCGTTCATGGAGGCAAACGAGATCCTGGAAAAGATGCGCTCCGAGCTCAGGGAAATCATCCCCGTAGCAATGGAGGCCTGCATCCTGCTGCTCGATCCCGAGGCCGGAAAATATACCCGGCCGCTGCAGTGCGCCCTGTACGACCGACCGGTCAACTGCCTGAAATGCAAGCGCCACCGCCCGGCCATCCGTCAGGCCATTTCCAGGAAAAAAGCGGTGATGGTCAAGGGCAGCGAACCGGTTGAAAGACATGACGGCACCTCGGTGCCGATCGGCCCGGAAGCCGCAGTACCCGTGTTTTCAGAAGACGAACTGCTCGCAGTGGTCAGCGTGGTGGCCCGACCCGGGGCGATTTTTTCCAGCAGGGATTTTTTCCTGCTCCAGGACTTTGCCGAAACCGTGGGCCACCTGATCGTGAGCGCAAAAAAACACTGGTCCATGACACAGGAAAAAATCCGTATCAACCAGATGCTCACCCACCTGTCTCCCTTTGTGCCCCAGTCCGTACGCACCATGGCGGAAAAAAACCCGGAAATGCTCGGCCGGGAAAAGGAAAAAAAAGATGTCAGCGTACTGTTTCTGGACCTGGAAGGTTATACCAAGCTCAGCATGGATCGGCCCGAGGCCGAGGTAAACACCCTGGTAGAAAAAATCTTTTCCAGCTTTGTCGACCCCATCCACCGCTCCCACGGCGAAATCAACGAAACCGCGGGAGACGGGCTCATGATCATATTCAAGGACGACGACCCCCGGCAGAACGCGATAAACGCGATCAAGGCAGCCATAGACATCCGGCAGAGAAACCGCGAGGTAAACCGTGAGCTTGCCGCAGAGCGAGAACCGGTTAACGTGAACATGGGCATCAATACCGGAGAGGCCCTGCTGGGCATGACCCGCCTGGAAGGCACATTGAGCACCCGTATGACATATACTGCAAGCGGCACTGTCACCAACCTGGCCGCACGGCTTGCCGATCACGCAGAAGGCGGCGACATCCTTTTCGGCCGGCGAACCCGCGATATAATCGAAAGCCTATGGCCGGTCTACGACCGCGGCAAAATCCACCTCAAGGGCATGGATGAGCCGGTGCAGGTTTACTCGCTTTTCAATCCAGAGGGTCTCTAAAAAGACAGCAATAGCTGATTTTTTGCAGCAATTGACCTTTTTTGCGTATTGTCGTATCCTTGCATCAAAATAACCGCACCTTCGTTTTACCTGCACAGTTTTTATGCCGGCATGGAGTCCTGTTTCGAAGACATTGCCCGTACAGTTGACGGAGGACTGCCCGCAGGTGCGAATTGGCATCAGGAGTTGCTGCAACAAATGGCAGCTGACATGAAAGATTTACGCCCGCCGGTCATCAGGCGCGAAACCCGAGACTGCCTGAACGAATACAGAGCTTTTCGCCACTTGGTCAGAAATATATACGCTTTTAACCTGAAACCTGACCGATTGGAGGAATTGGCTGACAATGCAGCGGATTGCTTTTCCGCCACTAGACAGGATATAGACGACTTTATCCATTTTCTGCGCGAGTTGGATTCTGGTTAGACTATAATTACACCACAGCCATACAGACTTAAGCAGTAAAACGACCCCTTCTTTGCTATTGCCACATATAGTGAAATAAGGTATATTTCAGAAGATATATATCTTCGCAATACCGGCTCTTCTCACACTACACACGCACAAATAACACTTACGGGCTTTAAATAATGAAGCACCCGCCTTTTGCCCACAGTATTGACGGAGCCCCGCCTGATCAATGGCAGACGCTTGAAGCGCATCTCTGCAATGTTGCGGAACTTTGCAGAAAACTTGCAGATAAATTCGGTTCAGGAGAATGGGGCCATATTGAAGGACTTTGGCATGATCTGGGCAAATACCTTGACGATTTTCAAAAGCGGCTTAAAGGCGAAAATGTTTCTGTAGAGCATTCCGGGGTTGGCGCGTGCTTGGCCTATGAATTGTGGGAAAAAAACGGCCTGCCTGTAGCTTTTGCCATAGCCGGGCATCATGGCGGCATGTCCAACCTGCAGAAACCGGAAACCGGATTGCCGCTGCGCCTTACGAAACGGATCGAAAAAAACAAGAGCGCATTAAACAAATGCAGACATCTTATTGCTGACAATATCCTGAATCAGTCCCTGCCGCCCTTGCCCTTGTTTCTGGAAGCAGACGGCCGAAAGCTTTCCAATTCTGAAAAAGAACACCTTGTCTACGCAAGGGAAATGTGGGTGCGGTTTCT
>CAZTHW010000250.1:0-3876 GCA_964613595.1 uncultured Desulfobacteraceae bacterium
CGGCCCATCCGTGCTGCCCGTCGCCCATGCATCCGCCCTTGGTATGCTGATGGATCGCCTCGGGCCACTGGCCGGTGAGAGAGGCCAGATCCGCCACGTTCCGGATCAGTTCCTGATAGCGCAAGTCTCCGGCCCGCAGCAGGGTCTGGGCGATATCCAGGGTCAGGTACGCATTGATCCCGGAATGAATCATGTCCTGGAAGAAGGCGCCTTCATAAAAGCACTGGTTCATCAAAAATTCCACGGTATTCATGATTTTCGGGTCCCCGGCCGGGGTGAGCTGCAGGGGATAATCCGCCACCAGAGATCCGATCGCCCCGGCGTCCATGCGGCGATACGGGGAGGCCGGCACCGCACCCCGGCTTTTCCACTCCGGAATGGCGGAAATACTGCTGAATATACACTTTAAAAAATCCTGGTAAAATGCATCGAGCTTCTCGCCCATGGCCGCGCTGTGATATTTGCGGGCCATTGCCGCGGCTTCGCCCAAGCCCGCCGCTCCCCAGAAATCGTCCCAGTAATAAAAATCATTGGGCCCCAGGTGTTCAGCGCTGAAACCCGCCGGCAGCAGTCCGCCATGCCGTATTCCGGGTCTTTTCCGGGTGCGCTTTTTTTCAATCCACTCTGCTGCCTTCAGGCCCGTATCAAGCCAGCTCCGGGGCGGTCGGTGTCCGGTCAGGCGCAGGTAGCGCCCCATGATCCAGAGCACCTGGCCGTTGGAATCCCATTCGCCTTCCTGGGACTGGAAATACCCGCTGGTCTTTTGCCTGGCCGGGAAGCGATTGATGCACATGGAGCTGCGGCCCAGCATATTTGCCGCCATCATGGCGTTTAACATCAAGCAGGCATCCCGGAACCAGAACCGGCGGTAGGTATACGGCCCCGGCACCGGATCAAGGGCCGAGAGCATAAGCAGCGTGCGAACCGCCGTATCATAAAGAAACCGGAACTTTTTATCCGGAACTTCCAACAGCGCGGTTTCAGCCAGCAACCCCTCCCAGGTGTGCACGGGGGTTTTCCTGCGCGTACTGCGCGCCGGCATGTCCTTTTCCAGGTCCACGGAAACCCGGATGCTTTGCTCCTGATCCGTGGGGAGCGGAAAAAATGCAGTAGATGTGGCCATGCCCACCCTGCACTTCACACTGTTAACACTCTGCGGGCCGCGCCACTTATCAATCACATCTCCCTCGGAATAATCCGAGAAAAGAACCTTTTCCGGCTGTCGATCCATGTATATCCGGGTATGCCGGTTGACCAGCCAGAACGGACTGGCGTGATCCTGAAATTCAATGGATTCGATAAACTGGATACCTTCCGGATTATAGGGGCGCAGGGCCACCACCAGCCAACCGCCCTGTTTTGCCCGTCCACGCGAAGAAATCACCGCAAAGGCCGAGTTATTCTCACATTCCATCTGCAGTTCGGTATTGAGGTCAATACCGTCGGCATGGCACCGGTTGACGAGCTTCAACCCGTCCCGGGTATCTAAGTGCTGATCCGTGTTATCGCCCATGGAAGGGATCATTTTTTCTCCCCGGGCATCAATGATCCAGAAATCAAGGGACCACCCGTCATACAGGGGCGTGACCAGGCCCCGCGGATCCATGATGGGATAAACCGGAAAATTCGGATGTCCGACTGCAGTCCAGTTTCGATGGGTGATATTGACGTGGCTGAAGGCAAAGCCGCGCGGAATGAATGAATAGTCCCAAGGATTGAACTGCTTTTGGACCCAGAAGGGCCATACCCAGTCCAGATTATATTGAATCGCCTTGGTATTGATCAGGCCCCGGGCGTGGAAGATGATCCCGGCGCGCAGCAGCTCGATGGGTTCCTGGACCTCGGAGGGCTGCGAAAACCGCCGGGCCCGGGCAGCGAGCTGAATCGGGTCAATAATGCCGAATCGCTTTGCAGCCCGCTTGACAATAAACTTCCACGGCAGCCATCGGGTAAACATAGGGCCTCCTTTTCGCACATCCGTATACAGAATAAAACCATTTGAAATAAAAATATAAATCTTCAGTCTTCACTTTCAATGCCGCTGCCCTGCCCACAGGGTATGAACTCCGGGATCGGGGCCGCACTTGCGGATTGCCCTTTATCAGTTCCCGGAGATGTGGTATTATGACAAATTAATACAGATTCGTAAACCGGATCCCCGAAAATCCGGACACAATAACGCGACGAAATATCCGGAGCCCAACATGTCAGAACACAACAACGACCCCCAAACCCCGGACGAATCCGGGGAAGAACAGAATTTCGAAGAGCTGTTTGAATCCTACATGAAGGAAATGAAGGATGACCTGCGGGTCGGCGAGCAGGTCACCGGCGAAATTATCGCCATTGGCGCGGAAAACATCTTTCTCAATACCGGCACCAAGATCGACGGAGTGGTAGACAGGTCCGAACTGCTGGACAATGACGGAAACCTGCCCTATCACCTCGGCGATTCCGTAACGCTTTACGTTGTTGCCAAGGATGAGGGCGAAATCCGGCTTTCCAAGGCCATGACCGGGCAAAGCGGTATCAGTCAGCTCTACGAGGCCTACCGCAGCAAGGTACCGGTACAGGGCAAAGTCACCGAAACCTGCAAGGGCGGCTTCCGGGTGCAGGTCATGGGCAAAAGCGCTTTCTGCCCGGTGAGCCAGATGGATACCGCCTATGTGGAAGAACCCGAATCATACGTGGGCGGGGAATATGAATTCCTCGTCACCCGCATCGAGGAAAAGGGAAGAAACATTGTCATCTCCAGGCGGGAACTGCTCAATCGCTACATGGCCGAGCAGCGGGAACAGTTCTTAAAAACCGCCTCTGCCGGCGACATCGTGGATGGCCGGGTTACCCGGATGATGCCTTACGGGGCGTTCGTGGAGTTGCACCCCGGAGTGGAGGGAATGGTGCATATTTCCGAAATATCCTGGTCCAGGGTGGAAAAACCCGGGGATGTTTTGGCTGTCAATGACCCGGTGCGCGTGAAAATCCTCGACATCCGGGAGCCGGAGAAATCAGAAGGACAAGGCAGGATTTCGCTTTCCGTCAAGCAGGCTGCAGGCGATCCGTGGCAAAACATCACGGAAAAATTCAGCCACGGCGACAAGGTGGAAGGCCGGGTCATCCGATGTGCGGATTTCGGAGCATTTGTGGAAATTGCCCCGGGCGTGGAAGGCCTGGTGCATATCAGTGAAATGAGTTACAAAAAGCGGGTACTCAAGGCGGAAGACGTGGTTTCGCCGGGAGACCGGGTGGCAGTCATGGTCAAATCCGTTGACCCGGAAAACCGCCGGATTTCCCTTAGCCTGAAAGACGCCGAGGGCGATCCCTGGATGCATATCGAATCCCGATACCAAGCGGGCCAGCGGATCACCGGCACCATTGAAAAGAAGGAATCCTTCGGCTACTTTGTGGCCCTGGAGCCCGGGATAGTGGGACTGCTGCCGATTTCCAGAATCAATGCGGCAAGCAATGCCAGGGAAATCGAAAAACAAAAGGTGGATGACCCCATTGCCGTGAGCATCGAGGCGATCCACCCGGCAGAACGCAAAATATCGCTGGATGTAGCCGATGCCGCAGACAAGCAGGAATGGCAGTCCTACAAAAAAGATACGAACCGCGGTTCGGATTCCGGCATGGGCGCGCTCGGGGAAAAGCTCCGGGAGGCGTTAAAATCGAAAAAATAAATCAGGCAGTGTTAAGTTTTAAGTGATTAAGTGGTTAAGTAAAATCAGAAACTTGTCATTTTATTGTCTGGCGGTTATAACGGTTTCAAAATTTCCGAGGAAATCCTTTTTTTGCGCTCTTGCGAAATTGCACTTCGTTGACCTGACGGCGGTGCGGAAAAGCGGGTTTCCGAGCGGAAATTGAGGCTCGCAGAGG
>CAZTHW010000251.1:0-3859 GCA_964613595.1 uncultured Desulfobacteraceae bacterium
ACCCCGACCACGCCGTCATCGGATTTCAGCGGGATACCCACGATGGACCGCAGGGCATCCAGATTCTTATCCGGAATACGTCCCTCCCAGCACTGATAATCATCCACCAGCAGCGGCGATTGCCTTTCCCACACACAACCGCCCATTCCCTCGCCCCTGACGACCCGGCGGCCAAGCTGATTTTTGAAAAATCCCATCCCCATCTGCATCTGCATCGTTTCGCCGCCGGCTTCCCGCAGATAGATGTATCCGTGCTCCGTGCCGGTCAGGGACGCGGCCCGGTCCAGGATGTTTTCAAGCAGCTCTTCCTTGTCCAGCTTGTCGATCAAGCCCAGGGAGGTCTCATGCAGGGCTTCAAGGTAGGCTTTCTGGCGGTAAAACGCGCTTTCTGCGATCTGGCAGCGTTCGGCTTCACGGCCCAATGCCGCCACCTGGTGCTGTAATTCTTCGTAAGAAGGATCGGCGCTCATGGTGCAATCCGGTGCGATGCTTGGATAGAAGGTTCCCGAGGAACGTTGGTTATAAATATTAACACATACAACAATCCGATGCAATGTTTTTACTAGCGCACTTCACGAGGAAGCAAAGTGGGGCCCGTACAGGAAATAAATTCGAAATTCGAAGCACGAAAATCGCACGTTAGTATCCCGTAAGGGATAAACACATTCTAATGACCAAAATTCAAAACCCCGCGTTAGCATCCCTAAGAGATAAACAAATGCAGAAAATTGAACAACTGCCGGAAAAACCGGCCATATAAGTACCTATTTTGCTCTCCGGTTGTCCGGGAAGCTTTCCGGGAATAGATGAGATAAACTGTCGGGACGGTTGGCCAGGGCGAAACGAAGCAAAAAATCGTGCAACCGGGGCTATCGGAAGCTTTGCGCGGCCAGTTTGCCGGCAGCCTCTCCGGTGGCCATGCAGCACCCGATGACCCGGGCCGAGGCAATCGCCCCGGAATCCGCGCTGATGCACTTGCCGGCCATGAACAGGTTTTCGATTTCCGCGGATTGCAGGCAGCGCCCGGGGATTTCGTAATACTGCCCCCCGGCCGGGTAGTCTGCGGAAAAATTCCCGTTTTTATCCCATTGCTCCACGGGCCAGCATCCCCTGGCTGCCGCATCGGAAAATCTTGCCCCGGAAAGCACGTCCTGGCTGGTAAGCACATATGCTCCCCGGCCGCGGACGCCCTCCCGGTACAGCACCGGACTTGATTCATCCGGGGTGTTGCAGTTTTCAAAACCGCGGAAATGCCGCCGGAAAAAGCCGAGCAGATGCGCCTTGATGGCATTGGCTTTTTGCACAAGTGCCTGTTGCGGTATCTGCGGATCGGTTTTCACCAATGCCCCGAGATTGAGCTTGACCAGAAGCGTACCCGGATCCGGGGACGGCAGAAAATCCACATAATCCGCCCCGGGCGGCAAATCCCCGTCATCCACCCCATGCCGGATCATCATGTGCCAGCGGACCGCCGAAAAGCCGGAAATTCCGTTGATCCTGACATTGTACAAGGGGAAGGTGATTGCAGGTACCTGCCGGGCGTTATCCGGAAAAAGCAGCCGGGCGCCGGCAGCACGGCAGACAACCGCATCGCCGGAGGCGTCCACCACCGTGCGGGGTTGGACCCTGTATTTCTTGCCGTCTGCAGTAAAGGTGAGCGCTGCAACCCGTTTGCCGGAGACCGCTGCCTCGCAGAACCGTGCTTCGCAGCGCACCTCCAGATTGGCTTGATCTTCCAGGAGCCTGCGCGCGGCAGCGGAAAAACTCTCCGGGCAAAACGGCAGCACCCAGGACCGGCCCATCCGAAAGGGTCCGTCCACACCGTCAAGATCCGTCAGCAGCCCGGCAAATTCCCGGGCAAAACCGTCATGAAGCATCTCCGGAAGACCGGATCCGGGCCGGCTTTTATACAGCCCGCACAGTGTGGTCATATACCCCTTGACCGGGATGCCGCCGATAAAGGGGGCCTTTTCCAGCAGCACGGTTTTGCATCCGGCCCGTGCCGCGATAACCGCAGCCGCAATACCCGCTGGACCGCCCCCGATTACCGCCGTATCCACCAGTTTCACGACGCCCGCCTTCTCATGTACTTCCCGTAATTCTCACCTAAAAGGAGCGTTTCAAATTTTTACACGTATTAATATTTTAAATTTTTTTAAGGAATTAAGTCATTTCTCCCGATTGGTGGAAATCATCAGGACTTTCATGTCTCCTGCCCCGGTAAAAGCTGCTTGCCGACCGCCGAGAGAAAGCTTTCTGCTTCATCCGGTGCAATCAGGGACTCCACGTAAACCAGGCTGATATGCAGACAGTCGGAAAAGGTATAAAACACAATGCCCATGCCCGGTGGCACCACCACTGTGGGCACATGCTGCAGCGATGTGACGCCATGCTCCATGAACTCATATAAGAATGCGGGTGCAGCTCCCGGATTGGCAAAAACCAGGAAGGCGATTTCTCCGGCAAATGCCTTGCGGATTTTTGCCGCATACATCCGAGCGGGGATAAACCGGGCAAGTTCCATGGCGCAAGTATTGGATTCGATCAAATCCTGGCGAACCGCCGCCTGGGTCTGCTGCTTAAAGGATTCCAACACGGAATCAAAATCCGCAAGCCGTTCGGGTGTAAATCCGCACAGCAGCGTGGCCGCCTGATTGGTAAATACCGGCAGATTCGTGCCTTTTTTCCGCAGGTTCACCGACATGGGCACCACGTAGCCGGAAGAACTGATCTGCCGTGCCTGCAGGAATTGATGGAACTGCGCCATGGCAGCGGCGATATAAAAGGCCGAGGCATTTAAAAACCCGCCCCGCTGCTCTGCCAGCCCCTGGATCGTCTCGGTCTGGCCGGGCGAAAAAGAAACCACCCGGTAGGCAAATCTCGGGGCAATGGGTCTGCGGGCACGGGTATACAGGGAAACCGGCGGACAAGCGGCCAGCTCGTCCACCCGCGCAAAGGATTTTCCGGCCTGCGGCAGCTTGGCGCCTGCCGGCAGGCGCTTGGTGTAGCTACCGGAAAGCAGCTCCGCCTGGGTGTATTGATCCGCGCCCTGCACGGATTTTCCGATGATGCCCAGCAGGTACTGCGCGCCGCTGACATCCATGAGCATGTGCGACCACGTCATGATCACTTCCGTGTCCCCGGCTTTCGTATGGACCAGGTCAAAGCGCACAAGCTCCCCGCCGCGGGTATCGAGCGGGTGATTTAATATGTCGGTCCGGATGCAGTGCAGATCGTGTTCATCTCCGGGCTCATGGGAGCGGACCCGGGGGTATGCCGGTTTGTCCACAGACGGCAAGTGCCAGCAGGGATCCCACGGGCGCAGCCCCCTTTTAATCCTTGCAGCCAGCATTGGGAAGCGCGCCCGGATCGCATGAAGCCGGGATTCCAATTCAGACCCGGCCAGCCGGCCGGAAAGCCCCAGCACGATCTGGGCCTGGTTGCCGGCAAACCCGAGCCGCCGCATCTGATGGTCAAAAGCCAGCATCATGCAGTCCGCGCCGTTTAGCGGCACTTTATGGGTTTTGCCGAAGCGCATCAATCAGGCCGGCCATTTTTTTAACGCTGCTCATCCGGTCTTCGTTGATTTCGGCTTCCGGAATCCGCAGGCCGAAGGTTTTTTCAATAAAGACCAGTATCCGCAGCAGGGAAAAAGAATCCAGTCCCGCGGCAATCAGGTGCGTATCTGCACGGATTGCCACACCCGGATCAAAAATCTCGTTTTTCAGAAACCCAAGCAGCTCTGCTTCAACCTCATCATGTGCCATATCACCCATCACCCATCACCCATAACCCATCACCCATAACCCATCACCCATTACTCATAACTCATCACCCATCACCCATCACTATGCCCGGA
>CAZTHW010000252.1:0-3848 GCA_964613595.1 uncultured Desulfobacteraceae bacterium
GGCAATTGTCTTCGCGTTCGCTGTACGTTTTGATAAATTTGAGATTATGAATATTTCACCGGGCATTCCGTAGAATTTTTTCCTGATTTCCGAAAAGGCGTTTAATCCCGGTTTCGTGTCGGACAAGACCGGTTTGCCGGTGATGGGTACATTTTCCGGTACAGGGGAATTGTTTAGTTCGTGATTGATAAACCGTGTTTTTTTATGTATACAGGAAGAAGGAAAGACTTTCAGGCAACCTGCAACTCAGCAATAAGGAGGGATTTCATGAAAGTTCGAATCTTATTTGTGCTGGCGGGGCTTTTGGGGATGCTGCTGGCCGTTCAGTCACCGCAGTGGACCGGTAATGCAGGTGCTGCGGAGACTCAGAAGCAGGCGGCCGCTGATCAAGGCGCGGAGAGCGGCTCCGAAAGTTTGAGTCAGGCTGAAAAATTGGGCAAAAAGGTCAAGGCGCTTCGCAGCCACACGGATGAGCTTCTGGAAGAAGGCAGTTTAGAAGACCTGAAAGAGGTTATCGAACTCTATGAGGAAGAACTGGCGTCTCATCCCGATAATTTTGAATTCAACTGGAAGTGCGCCAAAGCATGCCGCTTATATGGCGACCTGGCCAAGCGGATGGAAAAAGAGGGGTGGAAGGATATTTGCGCCGAGTACGGCAAAAAGGGCATGAAGTATGCGAAAAAAGCCATTGAACTGGAACCGGACAAGCCCAACGGATATTACTACTACGGGCTGTGCGTGGGCACGTATTCAGACGGTGTCGGGTTGATTACCGCCCTTCGGGAAGGCCTAAAGGACAAGACCCAGAACAACCTGGAAAAAGCCTATGAGATAGACAAGCATTTTGAGCAGGGCGGTCCGATCTTGGCCATTGGCCGGTTCTGGCAGGTCGTGCCTTGGCCGTACAACGACGAGGAAAAGGCCATGGAATATTACCGGGAATATCAGAAAACCGAGTACTATGAGACTGCCGAAGGGGTCAACGCCCGTGTATATATGGCTGAAATCCTCATGGACCGCTGGGGCAGCGAGCCCAAGGAAGAGGCGCGGCAGCTTTTAAATGAAGCCATTGAACTCACCAAGAATCCGTACTGGGAAGAGCGGGCAAAGGAACTGCTGGCAGATCTTTGATGAATCCGGCCGCGCCGGGAATGGCCGATGATCGCAACGCACACAATCCGATTGGTGCGATGCCGTCGGCCCGGTCACCGGATTTTGCGGGCTGGCGATCAAACGGGCTTGTTTGCCGGATTGTTCTGCTTTTGTTCAGTTTTTCCGGATCCGGTCTTCTTTTTCTTGTAGCAGATCCGGTCTGATCGCACAAAAGCGCAGAGGTTCGGGTTGTTGTATTCCTTGCAGTTTAACGGATTATGCAATGGACATTCCGGATGAGCCTGCGCCATAACGCTTTCCAGGACCTCTTGTATTGAGTGTTTTTCTTGATATATAACATAAATGCGTGCAGTTCACAAGGCTTGATTTCCGTCCCGGCCGGGATGTCAACGGGATTTGTTCGCAATTTTTCGGGAGAATCCCTTTGACAATCCAATGGCAGGATGAAATATTATAAAATTTATGTGGGGCAGCATGGATGCTGCTTTCTGCGTATGCATAATCACAGGCACCAAGGGCACAGGGTCTTTGCAACCGGACATCGCAACCGGACATCGTTGTGAGTTGACTGTTGGGGACGCGCGCCTTGGGGCGGAAAACGGGATTTTTTCAAACACCTCCGTATGACAGAACAAAACCCCAAACAGGCGCTTTTGCAATCCAGCCGATCGCTGTGCGAACTGCTGGAGCTGGCGGAACGCGAGATTCCTGGTGCATCCGGAGTTCTTTTTTCAGAATGGCACCGCTCCTGCCGGCGAAGCGAACAACGCCTCGATGACGATCTGCTTCGCATGGGCGTTGTCGGCACGATTAAGTCCGGCAAGAGCACCTTTATCAATGCATTGCTGGGCGGAGATTACCTGAAGCGGGGCGCCGGGGTGATCACTTCGATCGTGACCAAGGTGCGACGGTCTGATTCGCTTCGGGCAGTGCTTACTTTCAAGTCGTGGGAAGAAATCAACCTGGAGATTCGACAGGCCCTGAGCCTGTTTTCCTCCGGCAAATGGCGAAGTTCGGCCGAACCCTTTGATCTTCGGCGCGATGCAGACCGGCAGGAGCTGTCCCGGGCGCTGGAGAGTCTGGAGTCCAAGTATCTGATGAGCCGGGATTCGCGCAGTGTCAGCGCGGTCCTGCTCAGCGCCTGCCTGAAAGGCTATCCTCATGTCAAGGATCTGGTCTCCGAGCAAACGGAAACCGTAACCTACTCGGGCCAGAGATTTTACGAGCATCAGTCTTTTGCCGGCAGCGAAGACCTGTCGGTTTTTTTAAAGGATCTGCATCTGGAAATCGATTCCAACGATTCGGCCGGAAATATCGAAATCGCCGATTGCCAGGGCAGCGATTCACCCAATCCGCTGCACCTTGCAATGATCCAGGATTACCTGCGCACATCGGATCTGATCATATACGTGATTAGCAGCCGTACTGGCATCCGCCAGGCGGATATTAACTTCATGTCCATGATCAAGCAGATCGGTGGCATGGGCAATGTATTGTTCGTTGTGAACTGCGATTTCAATGAACATGAGGATCGTGCGGATCTGGAGCGGGTGGTGGAAAAAATTCGGGAGGATCTTTCCCTGATGACCGATTCCCCGTCGGTATACACGTTTTCCTGCCTTTACGCACTCTTTCATTCCCGGCGCCAATGGCTGACAGAAAAAGAAACGGCCCGTCTTTCCCAGTGGGAGAATGAAACCTCCCTGGCCGCGTTTTCAGAAGCGGAAAAGGAACGTTTTGAATCTGATTTCCGGCATATGATCACAGAGCAGCGCTATAGTATTCTGCTTCGCAATCAGCTCCAGCGTCTGCGAACCACGGCTGCGGATTTCCACAACTGGCTGACGCTGAACCGGGAGATATTTTCCGCTGATGCCGACGGCGCCGGCACGCTGATAAAGCGCATTAAACAGCAGCAGAAAAAGACCGAGAAGATCCGTTCCATGGTCAACAGCACGCTTTCCGGTGCGTCCCAGCAGCTGAAAAAGGAGATCAAGGGGTCTGTGGACCGGTTTTTCGATATTCGCCACGGGGAAATCGTCCCGGGAATACTGGATTTTATCGCCGGATACAACATCGCCTATGATCAATACCGGGATCAACTTGCGGAAAACGGGTTTGCCGATACCCTGTTTGCGGTTTTCCAGAATTTTAAGGAACAACTGGACCGCTACATGGCCGAAACCGTAAATCCGCGACTTTTCCGGTTTGCCCGGGAAAACGAATCCTATATCCAGGGGTATTTCGAATCCATCACCCGCCCGTATGAAACCATGGTGCGCGAAACCCTCGGGGAATTTCAGGATTCGGCCGGGGGCGTGGATAACGGGGCGCATGATCGCCGAGACAACCCGGAAGAAACCGAAGGTTCTCCGATTTCCCTGGATTCGGTGAAAAAGATCCATGCCATTGACCTGCCGGATGCCACCACCACACTTGCCTATAGCAGCAGCCTGAAGACCGAGGCTTTTATGAAGCTCGGATATTACCGGTTTGTCCAGACAATAAAACGCCTGGCAAAGCGCGGGCAGGGCAGCGGTCATGCAGATATCTCTGCGCTGAAAAGCGGGGTGGCGAGAATGAAGCGGGAAACCGAGGCCACCATTGTGTTTCACTTTAAAAATTACCGGGAAAATCTGAAATTTCAGTATTTGTTCCGATTGATCGATTCCACTGCCCAGGAGTTGAACCAGTGGCTGGTAAACCGGTTTCAGACTTACAGCACGGATCTCAAC
>CAZTHW010000253.1:0-3840 GCA_964613595.1 uncultured Desulfobacteraceae bacterium
AGAGCAGATCGTGCTTTTCATCCATACTACGGCATGCATCTATTTTGTGCCGGTGTCGGCGTTGGATATCTTTGATGTTTTCCAGCCAGTTTCTGATCAATCCATGACCGCCGCCGGACAGGGCCGCCTTGATGCCGCCGCATCCGTAATGGCCGCATACTATAATATGCTTTACTTTTAATACTTCCACTGCGTACTGGATCACAGACATGCAGTTTACATCCGTGTGGATCACCAGGTTGGCGATGTTTCGGTGCACAAACACTTCCCCCGGGGGCATGTCTATAATCTGATTTGCCGGCACCCGGCTGTCTGAACAGCCGATCCACAGGTATTGCGGGGCCTGCTGCTTTGCCAGGCGGGCGAAAAAACCGGGGTCCGCGCGTTTGATCCGCTGGGCCCACTTCAGGTTTTTTTCAAAAAGATGGGATAAGACGCGCATATGCATTCATTCCCATTTAATTGCAGATTCCTCCTAAATTGGTATAATCCTTTACAAAATCCTTTTTTTAAAAATCTGAAACGCTCAATTTAGGTTCCTGATTAATGCTTCCATGTGGCAAATCGCCCTGCCAGGATTTGCGGAGCGCTCCACTGGGTCACGGACTTCACTGAATAAGGGCTGCCGGTAATTATCGCCCGGGCCGCCAGCCTGGCGCTTTCAATGGCCGGGCCGATGCCCTCGCCCATGTCCCGGGTGGCAAGCCCCGCGGCATCGCCGAGGATAAACGCGTTTTCGCGGCAGACTGCATCTGATGCCCCCCGAAGGTAGTAGATGTGGCCCTTTGGCGCAAGCCCGCGGGTCTCGGTCAGGCCCTTTCGGGCGAGCTTGCCGGCAAAGCGCGTCCAGTGGGTGTTGATGGTTTCTCCCCGCTTTTTCAGGGAGGAAAGCTTGCCGCCGATGCCCACGTTGAGATAACCGTTTTGCTTGGGCACGTACCAGGCATAGCCCGGAAGGCCGCGGTCGAAAAACCACAGGCGGCATTGGGGGTCCTGCCAGTGCCAGGCAAATTCCTTTTCGGCCGTGGCAATGCAGCGCCCGGGATCCCGGGAATGGATCCCGGAAAAAAGCGACTTGTAAACCGGGCAGTGCGTGCCGCCCGCACCCACCAGGTAGGTGCACTGGTACGCATCGTCAATAAGGTACTTGCCGCCGTCCCTGCGGATATTTCTGACACGGTGGCGGTCTACGGGCACCCCGGCGCGTTTTAACAGGAAATCGTCGAACTCAAAGCGCCGGATGGAATACTGGTGCGTGGGCACAGGCACGGGCATGCCCTTGATGTAAAATATGATCCAACGGTAGGTCAGCAGTCGGTGGGGGTAATCAGCCGGATCGAGTTCGAGGTCTGCCAGCGCCCGGGGCGTGATCCAGCCGGCGCAAAGCTTGGTTCGCGGAAATTCCGCCTTGTCCAGGATCAGCACATCCGTGCCGTGCCTTGAAAGTTCCCGCGCGCAGGTGGCGCCGGCCGGTCCGCCGCCCACGATAATGACGGTTGCCGTTTTCATGAGAAATTCACGTGAGCCTGCAGTCGGGCTGGGCCCGTCCCGGTTTGGTCATCACGATCTGCCACAGCTGGATCGACCTGGAGCGGAAGGCCCCGGCCGCGCTGAGCAGGTAGAACTTCCACATCCGGTAGAACCGTTCGCCGTAGCTTTCCCGGTACTTGGGCCAGGATTTTTCAAAGTTGTCGTTCCAGACCATCAGGGTCTTGTCATAATCAGGGCCGAAGTTGTGCCAGTCTTCCATGACAAAGATGCCTTCCATGGCCGCGCCGAGCTGGGAAATGGAAGGTAGCATGCTGTTGGGGAAAATATAGGTGGTGGTCCAGGGATTGCCGATGGTGATGCTCACGTTGCCGCCGATCGTGTGAATCAGGGCGATGCCGTCGTCTTTCAGGCACCGGTCTGCCACCTCCATGTAGGTGCGGTGGTTTTTGTAACCCACGTGCTCCATGATACCGATGGACACCACCCGGTCGTATTTGCCGGTTGCGTTCCTGTAGTCGTCAAGATAGATATTGACCGGCAGTCCTTCGCACATCTGGTTGGCCAGTTCCACCTGCTCCTGGGAAACGGTCACGCCGGTGACTTCCGCGCCGTATTTCTCCGCTGCATACTTGGCAAAGCACCCCCAGCCGCAGCCCAAATCCAGCACCTTCATGCCGGGTTCAAGCTCGATTTTCCGGCAGATCAGATCCAGTTTGGCCTCCTGGGCCTCGTCCAGGTCACAGGCGCCGCCGCTCCAGTACCCGCAGGTGTATGCCATGCGGGAATCAAGCATATCGCGGTACAGATCGTTGCCCACATCATAGTGCTGCTCGCCCACCTTGTAGGCCCGCTGGTTTTTTTGGAGATTGACCAGCTTGGCCTTGAGCAGGTGAAGCGTGGCCTTCCAGTTGTCCTTGAAGTACTGCTGCAGGTCGGCCCGGAACACCCGGTCGAAAAACTGGTCCGGCGCCGGGCAGTCCCACCAGCCGTCCATGTAGGATTCACCCACGCCCAGTTCGCCTTCGCGCACCACCCGCTCGAAGAGGTCCTCGTTGTGGACCTGGATGTCATAGAGTTTGTCCCCGTTGATGGTGATGCCTGCGTGGTTCAGGGCATCCTCCACAATCTGCCTGGATTTGTTTGCTTTCATGTGCGTGTCTTTGGATTGAGGTCTTTGGTTGTCCAGTAAGATAAGCACCTCCGTTTTGCATAACCGGTTCAAATGTTGCCAGGAATTTTTCAGTGAAAGCATTAAGTTAAATATAATCCGATCACACGTCAAGGAGAATCTGCCCGGCCCGGCCGTAGCGGCAGAGCAGGTCGTGGACGGCCTTTGCGCCGAATTCCACGGCATCGCCGGGCACGCGCTCATCTGCGTTGTGTATGAAGGAGAAATAGTCAAAATCCCGGGGCAGCTTTAACGGGGTAAAACCGTAAGTCTGGATGCCGAGCCGGGAAAAAACCGGGCATCCGTAACCCCGGGCAGCAGCAGCAGCGGCACGGCAATGCCGTCCGGGTCCGCAGCTCGGATCACATCTCCGGCAGTTTATACAAAGCGATACATTTAATTGTTTATTTTTCGGATATTTTTAAGAAGATCGGCATTACGGCGCCAATGCAGATCAGCAGGCCCACCAGCATAATGCCTGTTGCAAATGATCCGGCATCTCCGGCTGCGCCGATAATTGTGGGGGCGATGCCGCCGCCGTATACAAACGCGATCG
The DNA here is from genome assembly GCA_964613595.1 of uncultured Desulfobacteraceae bacterium. Lineage (GTDB taxonomy): Bacteria > Desulfobacterota > Desulfobacteria > Desulfobacterales > Desulfosalsimonadaceae > Desulfosalsimonas. The sequence continues at coordinate 3,216 of CAZTHW010000253.1, forward strand.
GGATGGTCATTGATACGGCCACGTTACGGTGCGCGGCCGGGGCAATGGCAGACAGTACCTTAAATCCGGCCGGAAAGTATCCGGTGGAAAGGGTTGCCTGCAGGATAACCATGCCGGTGGCGATTGCCGGATGATGGCATGCGCCGAGCAGGATGGTGGTAAATCCCGTTGTGCCCAGCATCACGGCAATAGTCCGCCGCGGTCCGAAGCGGTCTGCAGCCCAGCCCGCAATCAGGGCCATGCCCAATCCAGGAACCCGGGAAAAGCCCACCAGGGAGTTTGCAAAGCTGCGCGGAAGCTCGACTTCCTTTACCAGGTAGAGCGGCAGCATGGTGTAAACCCCCATGGTGCTGGAGATGGCCAGGGCAAAAAGCAGGACCATGATCCAGAAGGCCCGGTTGGATGCAAGGGCCCGGATGGCTTCCCCGCCCGGCGGTTTTCCGGGAAAGTCGCCGCCCCTGGCGAGCACGGCAAAAAGCAGGCCGATCAGAATGGAAATGACGCCCACTGCGGCCGGCATGGTGCGCCAAGCGAAATGAATCAGAAAGATCTCGGCGATAACGGGCGCGGCCACAAACGCCAGGTTGGGGGCAAGTTCGTGGATGGACACGGCCTTGCCCCAGTT
>CAZTHW010000254.1:0-3820 GCA_964613595.1 uncultured Desulfobacteraceae bacterium
AAAAGAATTCGTGTGAAACCTTTGACCTACACACTAGAAAAATAGGATTTGATACCTTAAATGCAAATAAAAGTCAAAACAAAATTTTTGACAACCCCGGCCATGTAGTGTATTCAAACACAACATTGACATCAACATTACGGGTATCAACTACGAGGTGAACATGAAAAGCTTTGCCAGACTCAACCGCCTTCCGCCCTACGTATTTGCCGCTGTCAACGATCTGAAAATGGAGCTGCGGCATGCCGGCGAAGATATCGTGGACCTGGGCATGGGAAACCCGGATCTGGGCACACCCGAACATATCGTCAACAAGCTCGTGGAAGCGGCGCAAAAGCCGCATAACCATCGATATTCCGCGTCCATGGGTATCCGCAAGCTCCGTATGGCAATTGCGGACTGGTACAAACGCAGGTTTGACGTGGACATCGACCACGAAACCGAGGCCATTGCGACCATCGGCGCAAAGGAGGGCATCTCCCACCTGATGCTGGTTACTGCCGGGCCCGGGGACGTGGTTTTCTCCCCAAATCCCACGTATCCCATACACCCGTATTCCGCCATTATATCCGGGGCGGATGTGCGCTACGTGCCGCTCGGCCCGGATACGGATTTTTTTGAAAACCTTGTGACTGCCACCAAGCATACCTGGCCCAAGCCAAAGGTTATGGTGCTGTGCTTTCCGCACAACCCGACCACGGAGACCGTGGACCTGGAGTTTTTCCAGAAAATCGTGGATTTTGCCAGGGAACACGATATATTTGTCATCCATGATCTGGCTTATGCAGATATCGTGTTTGACGGGTATCAGCCGCCGAGTTTCCTGCAGGCCAAGGGCGCCAAGGACGTGGGCGTGGAATTTTTCTCCCTGTCCAAGAGCTATAACATGCCCGGCTGGCGCGTGGGCTTCTGCGTGGGCAACCGGGAGGCAATTGCCGCGCTCAAGCGCATCAAGAGCTACCTGGACTACGGCATTTTCCAGCCCATCCAGATTGCCAGCATCATCGCGTTAAACGGGCCCCAGGAGTGCGTGGCGGAAACCTGCGAAGTTTACCGATCCAGGCGCGATGCCCTGATCCAGGGGCTTGCCCGGGCCGGCTGGGAAATCCCCCCGCCCAAAGCCACCATGTTCGTATGGGGCAAAATCCCGGAGCAATACCGGGAGATGGGATCTTTGGAGTTTTCCAAAAAGCTCATCCGGGAGGCCAAGGTGGCGGTATCGCCGGGCATCGGGTTCGGGGAGTACGGCGACGAATACGTCCGCTTTGCGCTCATTGAAAACAACATGCGCATCAAGCAGGCAGTAAGAGGCATCAAAAAAGCGCTCTGATCACAGACACGCATCAGCAGCCGTCAGGTGAGGACTTATGAAACAAATCCACATCGGAATTCTCGGACTCGGAACCGTAGGCACCGGCATTGCCCGGCTGCTCACGGAAAACCGGGAGATCATCAGCGCCCGGCTGGGCGCCGAGCTGCACCTGAAAAAGGCCGCAGACCTGGATATCGAGCGGGACCGGGGCATTGACTTCGCCCCTGGAGTGCTGACCACGGACCCCTACGAGGTCGTCAACGATCCGGAAATCCATATCGTCCTGGAAATGATCGGGGGCATGGACATCGCCCGGGAACTGATCATGAAGGGCATTGAAAAGGGCAAGCATATTGTCACCGCCAACAAGGCGCTGCTGGCCACCCGGGGAAACGAAATCGTGGGCCGGGCCGCGCAAAAGGGGCTCAGCCTGGCCTTTGAAGCCAGCGTGGGCGGATGCATGCCCATTATCAAGACCGTTCGCGAATCCCTGGTGGGAAACAACATTCACGCGGTTACCGGGATATTAAACGGCACCTGCAACTACATTCTCACCCGGATTGCAGACGAGGGCATTTCCTTTGAAACCGCACTGGACAGGGCCAAGGCAGAAGGCTATGCCGAGGCAAACCCGTCGCTGGACGTGGACGGATATGACACGGCCCACAAGCTTGCGATTCTATCGGCCATCGCCTTCGGCATGAAGATCAATTACGACGATGTCTACATCGAGGGAATTTCCGCACTTACCCCCATGGACATCGAGTTTGCGGCCCAGTGCGGCTACCGGATCAAGCTGCTGGCCATTACCAAGTCAGACGGCAAGTCCGTGGAGGCCCGGGTGCACCCGGCCATGATCCCGTTTACAGATCTGCTGTCCAATGTCAGCGGATCCATGAATGCGGTGACTGTCACAGGGGACGCAGTGGGAGACATGATCCTCTATGGACGCGGCGCAGGCATGATGCCCACGGCCAGCGCCGCGATCGGCGACGTGGTCGACATTGCGCGCAGCATCGTGGCAGGCGGGGCAATGCGTGTGCCCATGCTGGGATATCAGATGGATCACATCCGGGAAATCCCGATCAAGCCCATGGATGAAATCGAAACGCATTACTACTTCCGGTTTTCCGCCCTGGACAAACCCGGGGTACTGGCCCGGATTGCCGGCGTTCTGGGCGAGCACGACATATCCATCAAGTTCGTGCACCAGACCAAGCGGCGTACAAACGGCGCCGTCCCGGTATACATGCTCACCCACCGGGCCCGGGAAGCCCAGGTAAAACAGGCACTGGACAAAATCGCGCAGTTCGATTTCATCCCGCAACGGCCCGTGTTAATCCGGATCGAGTCCCCGGAGGAGCAAAAAGCCGGGCAGCCCGAACAGGCGTGACAAGGATTTTTATTCCGCAAATTCTTTTTCGCAGGAAAATGCAGACAAGGCGGGAATATGCAGCATATCATCTGTTCTGATCTGGAAGGCGTGTTTGTCCCGGAGATCTGGATCAACGTTGCCGAAAAAACCGGTATTGAGGAACTAAAACTCACCACCCGCGATGTCTCCGACTATAGCGTGCTCATGGACAAGCGCCTTTCCATACTCGATGCCCACGGCCTGACCCTGACAGACATCCGGGCGGTGATCGCGGAAATCGAGCCTCTGCCCGGCGCGCTTGAATTTCTCGATGCACTGCGGGCAGAGCACCAGATCATCATTGTCTCGGATACGTTTATTGAATTTGCCGGGCCCTTAATGGAAAAACTCAGGCGCCCCACCCTGTTCTGCAATTGCCTGGAAGTCGGCAAAAACGGGCGGATTACCGGCTATGAGCTGCGCCAGGAAGACGGCAAAAAAAAGACCGCCCGGGCCCTGCAGGGTCTGAATTACAGGGTGATCGCATTCGGCGATTCCTACAACGACATCCGCATGCTCCAGGCAGCAGACCACGCGTTTTTGTTCCGGCCGCCGGAAAACGTGGTCCGGGAGTATCCCCAAATCCCGGCGACATACGACTACGATGCGCTCATGGAGCACATCAGATCCGCAGTTGACAGAGGGCATGCCAATTAGGCCGGAACCTGCATATGATGCCGCATTATCAAACCACGCAACAGGGCATTGTTTTTCACGCTTATATTCAGCCCCGGGCCAGGGCCAACGAAATTGCCGGGCTCCGGCAGGAGGCGCTTAAAATCCGGCTGACCGCACCGCCGGCTGACGGCGAGGCCAACCGGGCCTGCCTGAAATTTCTGGCCAAGGCCCTCGGCGTGGCCAAATCCGACCTTGAAATCGTCTCCGGAGCCTCGGGCAGAAACAAAAAAATCCTGGTGCGCATCCCAGACGACAGCAGCCGCCAACAGGCAATAGCGGACGTCAAAAAACGCATCGAAAAACTGGCGGATAAAAAAGGGGCTTGACATTGCCCGGGCAATCTATTATAAGTATAAAATTAAACATTGCGGGGTGGAGCAGTCTGGTAGCTCGTCGGGCTCATAACCCGAAGGTCA
>CAZTHW010000255.1:0-3815 GCA_964613595.1 uncultured Desulfobacteraceae bacterium
GGAAAATACCAGGGCCGCGACCTTATGGATCCGGCCGGAAAGCACCGGTGCGGATATGCAGAAACCGGAGCCCGGGAAAACCCGGAACAAGAAGTAAAGCCATGACAACGGCCATCGCGGCATTTACCACATACGAGACCTCGGTTGCCGATGCATTCGACCGTATCCGGGCCGATACCGCCCTTGCCGACCAGGACGCCGTGCTGATCAAGCCGAATCTGGTGACGGCAGATTCGTTTCCGGTGACCACGTCGCCCCGATGCTGCGGGGCGATCATCGACTACGTGCGCGCCTGCAATCCCCGGGCGCAGATCGTGATCGCAGAAGGCACCGGGGATCCTGCCTATGACGGGATGCAAATTTTCGAGGCGCTCGGATATACGCGGCTGGCTGCGGAAAAAAACATCCGGCTCATCGACTTGAACGAAGAAGAAGTCGTGCGGCTGGAAAACCGGTCGTGCAAGAGATTCCCGGAATTCCACATGCCGGAAATCGCCCTGTCCCATTTTATCGTATCCGTGCCGGTGTTAAAGGCGCATACCCTGTGCGGATTTACCGGCACCATGAAAAACATGATGGGCTTTGCCCCGCCTGCGCATTATTCCGGCAGCGGATGGAACAAGGCCGCATTCCACAAAAATCTGCAGGCCGCCATCATCGATCTGAACCGCTACCGGCATGCCGATCTTACCCTGATGGATGCCTCCGTAGGCATGCCGGAGTCGCATCTGGGCGGCCGCAGGTGCGATCCGCCGGTGGGAAAACTGCTGGCCGGCGATGATCCGGTGGAAGCCGACCGGGCCTCGGCCGGAAGGCTCGGGCTGGACTGGCAAAAAATCGGGCATTTGCAGAAAAATTCGCCTGCCTGATCCTCCTGCTTCCCTCCGTTTACGCATTCGAATTGCAGAAACACAAGGCGGAAAAATGCCGCGCAAATGTGCTGTACTCTTGCCTGAAAGGCCGAGATCTGATATGGAAGGAAAAATTTGCCAAACACCTCTGAACTCAAGGAAGATATATGAACACCCGAAATCAGGCCGACTCGGCAGTGGATCAAATCTGGCGCTTTTTCGCCTCAGTACGGCTTTCCGTGGTACTGCTGCTGAGCCTGGCGGTTACATCCGTCTTTGGCACCGTCATCCCGCAGAATGCTGACCCGGCCGCATACGAACGCAAATTCGGGCCGGTGTTCTATTCCGTGTTTGACGCGCTGAACCTGTTTGACATGTACCATTCCTGGTGGTTCCGGCTGCTGCTTTGCCTGCTGATCGCCAACCTGGTGATCTGCTCCATCCAGCGGCTCAGCTCCACGTGGAAGGTCATTTTTCCGAAAACCCCGAAATATCAGCCCGAACGCTTCCGCAAATCCGCCGGACGCCTTGAGTGGCCGGTGCAGGGGACAAGCCCGGAAGACCTGAAAAACATCTATGAGCCCTATATGCGCAAGCACTTCACCAACATCCGGGTGGAGCAGCGGGAATCCGGGGAAGGCTTTTTCATCTTCGGCGAAAAGGGACGCTGGACGCGGCTGGGCGTATACGCGGTGCACTTCAGCGTATTGCTGCTGATGCTCGGTGCGCTCATCGGCTCCATTTTCGGATACGAAGGATACATGAACGTGCCCGAGGGCGAAACCCGGCAGGCGTTTTCACTGAAAAACGCGAACCAGACCCGGAAGCTCGATTTTGCCGTACGGTGCGACGACTTTACCGTCTCTCATTACCCCTCGGGCCGGCCCAAGGAATACAAATCCGACATCGCGATAATTGAAAACGGCGAGGTCGTCATGGATCGCGAACTCCGGGTAAACGATCCCATCAGATACCGGGGCATCAAGATATTCCAGTCTTCGTACGGAAAAACCCCCGGAGACACATTTACGATTCAATTCAAGGACAATGACTCCGGGATGCAGTTTGAAAAAAAGGGCAAGCTCGGCAAGTCCATTGAAATGCCCGGCGGCAGCGGGACCCTGATGATCCAGGATTTTACGAACAACTTTTCCTTCCGGGGCCACAGTATCGGTCCCGCGTTTTTCGGCCGGCTGGCCCGCACCGGGCAGGAACCCCGGCCGGTGGTGCTGCCGGTGGAGTTCCCACGCTTTGACAAGATGCGGCAGGGCGATTACTGGATGTCGATAACGGATGCCAGCTACCGTCAGTACACCGGGCTGCAGATCTCCCGGGATCCGGGCGTTCCCTTGGTGTATGCGGGTTTTGCAATCATGATTCTCGGCTGCTATGTCACGTTTTTCATGTATCACCGGAAAATGTGTATCGAGCTGATACCGGAAAAGCAGGACACCCGGATTGCGGTTGCCGGCATCTCAACCCGGAACCGGGCGGCGGTCAAAAACGCCGCAAAAAGGCTGGCCGGCAGGCTGGAAAAAATGACCGGGGCCCGGCAATCCGCCTGAGCCCGGGGACAACACAAATATAACCAGATTGGGATTTGTTATGCCAAACAGTGCAACCCTTATATCCATTGTCACCTTTATCTACGGTCTGGCTTTTGTATGCTACCTTGCCGCGTGGATATTTAAAAAAAGCCTGCCCGGCAGGCTGGGCACCGGCGTGATGATCGCGGCGGCGGTCGGAAATACTGTCGGCTTTGTGCTTCGATGGACTGAATCCTACCAGATGGGATACGGCTATGCACCGCTGTCCAATCTCTACGAGTCGCTGGTTTTCTTTTCCCTGGCAGTGGCCGGCATTTACCTGTTCATGGAATTCAAATACAAGGTCCGCACTATTGGCGTATTTGCCTCCCTGTTTGCCTTCCTGGCCATCGCCTATGCCTCGCTTCCGTCCATGGAGAGCGAAATCCAGCCACTGATCCCGGCCCTGCAGAGCAACTGGCTCATTGCCCACGTGATCACCTGTTTTCTCGGTTATGCAGCATTTGCCATTGCCTGCGGCATCAGCATCATGTACCTGCTTAAATCCACAGCCGGCCCGGAATCGACTTCCGGCCCGATTGCCCGCATACCGGGACTGGAAATTCTGGATGACCTGACCCACCAGATGATCACCTTTGGATTTCTGTTTTTGTCCATCGGCATCATTACCGGGGCCATATGGGCCGAGCAGGCCTGGGGGCGCTACTGGGGATGGGACCCCAAGGAAACATGGTCATTGATTACCTGGCTGATCTATGCCACATTGCTTCACGCCCGGCTCATGCGGGGCTGGACCGGCCGGCGGATTGCCTATCTGTCATGTGTCGGATTTGCAGCCGTGCTGTTTACCTATTTCGGAGTCAACCTGCTGCCCGGGCTTCACAGTTACATGTAGTGGGCCTCGGCAAGGGGATTTGCTATTTTTATTGACAATTTTGCCCAAACCCGATAATGGATTTCCCTTGGATGGTACCCCGAGGGTAGGTATCGAATATATTTGCAGAAGCAATCGTGCGGATTTAAGCATTAAGTCTAACGATGAACCCCAAACAGTTTTGACGGAGTACCCATGAGCACACAATCGGACCATCAACCCGTCCCCGCTGACAACCGCGCCTCCGGCTGGGTGATCTTCGTTTTTTTTCTGATCGGATTGATCGCCAGCCTCATCTCCGGATGGATCGCCTTTCCCAACCTGCTTTACTCCACCCAGCAACAGCCCATTGATTTCAACCACAAGGTGCATGTGGAACAAATGGGCGGCCAGTGTAATTCATGCCACTTTTTCCGGGAGGACGGCAGCTTTTCCGGCCAGCCGACCCTGGATGAATGCAAGAGCTGCCACATGTACCCCATGAGCAACGACCCTGACGAGCAAAAATTCATCGAGGAATACGTCAAAAAGGACAAGCAAGTG
>CAZTHW010000256.1:0-3799 GCA_964613595.1 uncultured Desulfobacteraceae bacterium
GTCATGGTGCGCACGCACTTTTCACACCGGCCGCAGTTGAGCCGGTCTTCCACGTTGACCAGGCACACCCGGAAATTCTGAAACCCGGGCTCCCAGTCGGCCACGATTTTCAATTTTTCCAGCCGGCTCCATGCCACATCCCGGTGCCGGATCCGCAGATCAAAGCTGCCGTATTCCGGGTCAAGCATGGGGTGGGAACCGCACGGCGCCAGGTTGTCCAGATCGTAGGAGGATGCGATGTAGAAAAGATCCAGCCTTGAAGTAAATCCATGAGCCACGGCCGCCAGCACCGCCCCGAAAAACCGGTTCAGCCAGAGATCCCGGTCATCGCACAGATGCCGGATATTGGTATACACGGCAATCGTGTTGACCCCGGCCGCGGCCGTGACCTTTTCCATGGCCGCAAGCCCCCGGTCAAATACGTGATACTTCATGCCCCGGGCCACCACGCCGCCGATGTCAAAGCCGTGCACGAAAAAGCAGTCCCGCACCCGGCCCGGGTGCGACGGCGGATAATGCTGCATGTTCAACCGCAGCGCGGCGATGGAATCAATCCCGCCGGAATACAGCATCCCGGCCCGGTGCTTCGGCATCCCGCTTTGCCCGGTTGTTTCCGCGATCCCTGACGGCTCGATGCACAGGGGCTGATAATCGCCCCCGGTCCACACCCGCATCAGGGCCATAACGGTTTCCAGGCCTTCCAGCAGTCCCGGGCAGACCGTGCCATCAATGGAGATGCGCTTTTCTCCGAAATGCAGGGCCGGAATGATGCATCCCACCAGAAACGCATGCGGATTGGCAGCCAGATCCCGGGCATGTTCCGCGGTGGTTTCAATGAAAATCCGCTTTTCCGGCTGGTCGCAGTCCTCCCAGCTCACCGTGGCCTCGGCCCGGGTGCGGCCTTCATTTTCCCTTAATTGCAGGTTGCGTATCCGCATATCCGTAAATCCATAAATCCGCAGGCTTCAAACAGGACGCTTTCGTAAAACAAACGGCTGAAAGCCGGGATACGGGTTTACAAACCCGTTAATGCTCCGTCTTGAAATTACCATCTTTCTCAGGTTCAAAATGGTACTCAATATTGATGGTTTCGTAAAAAGTCTGAATTTAGATGGCGCCGTAAAAAGTTCAAGATCAAGGCTTGCGCAATTTCGAAGAATGCAGCGTACTTAGCCGTACGTGAAATTCTGAGAAATTGCGCGTAACGCAGATATTGGACTTTTTACGGTGCCATCAATATTAAATTCGAAACACGTACCCCGAAGGCACATGATTCTTGAACTCACCCTTCGTGTTCTTCGTGAACTTCGTGGTTAATTTGATTTGATGTTTATTACCACGAAGAGCACGAAGGGCACGAAGATATATGCATCAAATAAACGACAAGGTGAAATCGATAATTTCTGCGGCGATATCCCTGCCGGTGGCCGCCTCCAGGCCCCTGAAGCCGGGGGCATAATTGACCTCGATCACCCGCGGCGCCCCGGCGGCATCCACGACCAGGTCCACGCCGGCGATGTCGAGCCCCACCGCCCGGGTGCTGTCAGCAGCGAGTTTTTCAATGTCCCCGGAAACCGAAACAGCGCGGATATTGCCGCCCAGATGAAAATTGGACCGGAAATCCCCCGGTTTCGGGAAAAATTCAGCGGCCGCACTGATTTTTCCGCCGATCACCAGCACCCGCAGATCCCTGCGGCCTTCAGGCGGGATAAAGTCTTGGACCAAGACCCCCTGCGCCGGCTCCAGGTGTGCGTCCACAATCCGGTCGGCATCCTGCCGGCTTGTCAGCAAAAACACTTCCGCGCCCTGCCGGCCGCTGAGCTTCTTGGCCACCACCGGGTAGCCGCCCAGGCGATTGATTGCGTTGTATACCAGTGCCCCGGAATTGGCAAAAAAGGTATCCGGCACCGGCAGGCCGCGGCCGGCAAGTGCCTGCAGCGTTAAAAACTTGTTTCTGGCCACGGCAATGGCCGGCACATCATTGACCAGGACGAGGCCCATGGCGGCAAACTGCGCAAGCACGGTCAGGCTGGAGTCCCCGATCTGGGCGCCCTGCCGGGGCAGAATCACCCGGGGCGGCCCGGTGTTTTCCATGCAATCCATGCAGAGCCCGCCCTGCATGATCCCCGGCCCTGTCCGGTAGGGATCAACCAGTCCCAGACGGCACCCCCGCCTGCGGGCGGCTTCCAGCAGCCGCCGGTTGGGGTGATAATCGCTTCCCCGGACGCTAATGACTCCGATATCCATGCCGGCTCGTCTGTGTAATGCGTTTTTTAAGGCCGCCTAAAGGCTGATGACCGCGGCGTCGCATGAAAGGTGGATCAGCTCGCTGGCCGCAGCCATCCTGGCGCCTTCGATCAGATCCGATTCCGCCACCCGCCTGGCTTTGGCGCACGGCGTGCAAACCAGGATCGGCACTTCGTGGGCCTGCAGGTAGGTAAGCAGATCATCTGCCACGTCACCGGTGGCTGCGCGCAGATGCAGGGCAAGTCCTTCCTTGGCGATATACACGGCCTCGTCGAGCAAAAACAGGGTCACGTTTTTACCCTCCTTGTGGGCAACCGTGGCCAGGTGCACGGCCCGGGTGGCCCGGTTGGGATTGTTGGTTCCGCATGCCAGGGTAATTACGACATTGTCGGTCATGTTGGCCTCCTTTTGGTTTATCTGCGCCCGTTTACACCGCTGCGCCTTGCCTAGTCACTGTCTGCCAGCCTGCCGCCGACCGCGGCCGGGTCTCCGTCATAACCCAGCGCCCGAAAATCCATCACCCCTTTGGATCCGTGACAATCCAGGCACGAAAGGGCCTGCTTTGCGGGAGGCACCTGATGATTCAGGCGCCAGTGCATAACGGTTTCCACAAACGTGATTTCCCCGGAAAAATCAAGTCCGGCCGCAGCCATCCCCTTTTCCGCGGACTGCTGCCAATCGTAGGTATCAAAATACCCGCCCTTGCCGAACAACTTGGGCACGATCAGGTGATGAAGCTCGGCATCCGCGGGTTGCACCCCGTGCATAAGCTTATAGGGCGTAATTTTTGCCTCCGGGTCCGTGATATCGCCCCGGGGCGGATTCAATTGCGTCACCCCGTCCGGGTTGACCGGGTCGCCATTGAGATACCGTTCGTGCTTGCCGTTGTACCATTCATAATGCGGGGTCAGGTTGCTTTTCCGGACCATCAGCCCCTTTTTCCTGCTCAGCACCTTTTTTATGTCATCGCTCTGCTCCAGGACCTTGTTCGCATCGCCGCTTTTTGACCAGTCCCAGAGGGTTATGGTTTTTGCCGCCCTGGCGTATTCCGGAATATGGCAGGCCTGGCAGGAAAGGGCATCGCAGTGATCATTGAGCTCGTCGAGAAGGGGCGAAGATGCATTGTGCGGTCTTTTTTCATGGCAATCCGTGCACGAAACCGTCCCCTCGGTAACAGAGGAAGTGTTGCTTTTCCCGGCGATTTTATGATTCCGCGTGGTGTGGCAGTCCTGACATTGAAAACCCAGGCCCCCCATGTGCACATCAAGTTCCCTTGAAGGATCGGCCATGGCTTTGCCCATGTCCCCGTGCTTTACGTTGTTCCCGCCGCCGCCGTACCAGTGACAGGAACCGCAGTTGCCCCGGTCCGGCTTGCCCACGCTTTTTGCCGCCTCGGCAAGATCCACGGAATCATCCGGATATCCGCACGAGCCCTTGTTTTTCGCATACGTGCCCGTGGTGTCGTGGCATACCAGGCAGTCGATCCCGGACTTATCGGTAAAATCAAAAGAATCATCCTCCCAGCCGTAGCCGGCATGGCATTTGGTGCAAC
>CAZTHW010000257.1:0-3794 GCA_964613595.1 uncultured Desulfobacteraceae bacterium
ATCATGGCGTAACCGCCCACGGAAAAAATCCCCGCGGCAGTGTAGAATCCGCCGACGTTGCAGCCCATGGCCAGGGCGGCGCCGGCGCCCATGAGGATGCCGCCGATTGCGCCCTTGGCATATTCCAGCCCGGGTGCCCGCCGGATGGCAAATTGTCGGCTCAGCAGGGCAGATGCCAGTGCCCCGGCAATAATGCCGAGGTTGGACACTGACAGGTTATGCATCCAGGGCAGCAGCTCCGGCCGGGCGTTTTGGATCCCGGCAAGATACAGCATCCAGTCGCCCCAGTTCTTATATCCTGCGGCAATGCCCCAGGGCACGCTCCACATGAAGATCATCAATGCGAGCAGCCCGATCAGGATGCCGCCGACCCAGGCGGGCCACTTTTTATTGAAAGCGCCCTGGTAGCCCTGCTTGATTTCTTCTGTGATGCCTTGTATAAACGTGTTGCTCATTGTTGAACGCCCTGGTTCGTCAGTCAGGGGGGACAGATTTTAAATCTGTCCCCGTTTTTGTCCCATTTTCCGTTTGTTGTGCATCAGAATGCCAGGTTTGCCGACAGATAGTAATTCCACACTTCGTCGACCACCGGGTTGATCGCATCCATGGCCGTGGTATCGGAGATTTCTACCGGTTTGCCCAGGGGGTTGCCGCTTCCGGTATACTTGTAGTCGTAGAACTGGCCACCGAGCTTGAGGAAAAAGTTGTTGCCGTAGATCGGCTGCAGATAATAGGCTTCATATACTTCTCCGCGGGTGGCCAGCTTGCTGCCGATCAGCGAATCCTCTGCCCCGGTGAAGTTAAACCAGTACTTGGACCCGAAGTTGTACTCCAGGCCCAGGCGGCTGCCAAAAAACGGCAGGGGGCAGACCGCGCCGGCATATATGCTGTATCCGTCGCGATCCTCCAGGTTGCCGTTTGAGCTGAGCAGCCCCTGCCCCATAATTTCGTAAAACGGGTTCTGCGAAACCTGCGAAGGGTTGGTGTGGCTCCAGGATCCGGACAAAAACCAGTCGATCTTGTCATTCGGGGTTTCAATCGCCGAGCGCAGCAGCAGGGAGGCCGCATCCCAGTCGCCGATATTGGTCTGCGGCTCCATCCGGGAAATAAATCCGCCGCTGTTTTGTTCGAAGTCATAGGTTCCGTCTGCATTTTTTGAAACAATAAACGGCATGACCGTCAGCCCGGTAAACCCGTCGGTGACATCCCAGGCATGGGCATAATTCAGCATCAGGCTGGTCTTGCCGTTGTCATACAAATCCGAGATAATGCCGAACAGGTGCACGTCTTCCAGGTCGGATCCGCTGTAATTCAGGGAGTTGGAATTGCCCCAGTCGTTTTCGTATCCCACCCCGTAGCAGAACTTAAACGATGCGCCCGGAATGCCGGTCACATCTTCCAGGTTAAAGTTCAGCGAAGCCCCGTCAAACTGCCAGTTGATGACCGTGGCAAGCGGGGAGCCGCCGACCATGCTGTAATTTCGGTATTCCAGGGGCGGGCCTTCGGTGGATGGCCGTCTTCCGGCAGAAAAGCTGTATGGCACCTCGCCGATCTCATTTTTGTAGATCAGATAGGCCCGCTCCATGCGAATGGTGTCGCCGTGGGGCAGGCTGGAGGTGTTGCCGTCAAGCGTGATATCCCCCAGGCTGCCCTGGTTGAATTTCACGCCCGTGCTGTCGCCGAATACCTTGTAGGCCGTCAGCCGGCCCCGGAATTCCACGTGCCGGTTCAACTTGCCCATCATGTTCAGCCGGAGCCGGTTGGTGTAGATGATGTCGTTGTCCGCGTCGTATTTATCGGGCGGCGGGATCGGTCCCATGCTGCCCAGCTGGGTATAGATTTGCTGACGGGTGAGTCCGCTGAGCCCCATAAAGTTTTGAATAAACAGATCAGGCGCCATGCGGATATCATTGTAATGAATCGAATCCGCCCGGGTTCGGAAATCAACGCCAAAGGAGATCTTGTCGGTGGCCGTATGCATCTCGGTTTCGTCCACCCGGTCCATCAGGGACCCGATGTCCTCGGTGTTCCAGTCCTGGTTTTTTTCCATCTTTTCGATTTTTTTCTGAAGCGTTTCCAGTTGTTTTTTCAGGTCCTGAATGCTTTCCTCCTGTGCGGATAACACCGGGGGCAGGCAAAGTGCACAGATCAGGACCATCCCGAGGATGAGACCAAAACGAAAGGGCTTGCTGTTTTGCATCATGGGTAACCTCCAAGGCTGAGATGTTGTTAAAATTCTACCTGTATTGCCAAATTTGGTATCTATTGCGAGATTTGTGCCAGATTACAGGCAGAGGGATAATTGTCTGTGATTAAGGGACTTTCAAAAAACCTGCTTGCAAGTTTTGGGTGTTGCATTTATTATATTTTTAACACTTGTTAACTTAACGGTTAACACATCAGTTAACCCGGAAAAACATCAGGGCGGCTTTGATGAATATCGGCGATCACTGGAAAAGCATTTTCAACACCCTGCATGACGGTCTGATCGTGGTGGATATCTCAGGCCGGATTGTGGCGGTCAACCCCGCGGCCGAGCAGATCACGGGATATGCGGCAGATGAAATCGAGGGGCGGACGTGCCGGATTTTAAACTGCACGGGATGCAAGTTCTTGGGAAAGGGGCCGGGCGAGCACTGGTGCCGGATGTTTACGGCAGGTACGGTCCGGGACAAAAAGTGCCTGATTACCAAAAAGGACCGGCGAACCGTGCATATTTTAAAAAGCGCCCGGGTGCTGCGCAACGAGGCCGGAGAAATGATCGGGGCGGTTGAGACCCTCACTGATATTTCCCAGATTATCCGCCAGCAGCGGGAAATCCAGTCCCTGAAACAGACCTACCATCTCGATGAGGGCTTTCACGGGATTCTGGGCAAATCTCCGGTGATGACCAACCTTTTTGAAATGATCGACAACGTGGCCAGATCGGAGGCCCCGGTCATGATCTCCGGGGAAAGCGGGACCGGCAAGGAAATGGTGGCAAGAGCGGTGCATGATGCCGGCCCCCGTAAGGATAAGCCGTTTATCAAAGTCAACTGCGCCGCCTTGAATGAAAACCTGCTGGAAAGCGAGCTGTTCGGCCATGTCAAAGGCGCCTTTACCGGGGCGGACCGCTCGCGGCTGGGGCGGTTTGAAGCCGCCCACGAGGGCACCATCCTGCTCGATGAAATCGGGGATATCCCGCTGTCCACGCAGGTTAAGCTCCTCCGGGTCATCGAGGAAAAAAAGATCGAGCGCGTGGGCGAGCACGACCAGATTCCGGTCGACGTGCGCATTATCACCGCCACCAACAAGAACCTGGAGCAGCTCGTGCAGGCATGCGGATTCCGGGAAGACCTCTATTTCCGGATCAACGTGTTTCCCATTCACTGCCCCAGGCTGGCCGACCGGAGCGAAGATATCCCCATGCTCGTGCGGCACTTCATCCAGCGCAACACGGTCAATTCGGGAAAAAAGATTCTCGGTGTCACGCCCGAGGCACTCGATTTGCTCACGAGCTATGCCTGGCCCGGCAATATCCGGGAATTGCGCAACACTATTGAATATGCCTTTGTGCTCTGCCCGGGCGGAAGCATTGACGTGGATCATCTGCCGGCGCGGGTTGTCGCGGGGCAGTCGGAAAGGTTCGCAGGGGGGGAAGGTGCGGATGACACCGCCAACGGCACCGCGGATCAGGCCCTTCTGGAGCGCACACTGCGGCAGACCGGATGGAATCAGTCCGAAACCGCCAGGATCCTGGGAGTCAGCCGGGTGACGGTCTGGAAAAAGATCAAGAAATACGGTGTTTCCCGGCC
>CAZTHW010000258.1:0-3770 GCA_964613595.1 uncultured Desulfobacteraceae bacterium
AGGTCATCAGGTCCATGTCATCGGCCAGGCCCCGGAAACAGGTCATGGCCGCATGCGTATGCGTGTTGACCAGGCCCGGCATAATGATTCCGCCGTCTGCGTCGATGATCCGGGCTGCGCTTTTGACATCCACTGCGCCGGCCGGTCCCACCGAGCCGATGGCGTCTCCGGAGACTGCCACCGCCCCGTTTTCAATCACGGTGTCGGCTTCATCCATGGTCACAACAGTTCCGTTGACAATTAGCAGGTCATGGGAAATCGTCATTTACAACTCCTCTATAACGCCGCTGATCAATTGCGCCAGAAAGGGGGCGGTGTTTTCGGCAACTCCGATAATTTCCGCCACTGTCGCCGGCGCCGGACGATCCGGATCGTTTACATTGGTGATAATGGAAAGGCCCAGTACGCGCATGCCGGCATGCACGGCAACAATAACCTCCTGGACCGTGGACAGGCCCACTGCATCCGAGCCAATTTGCCGGATAAAGCGCGTTTCCGCCGGAGTCTCCAGGCTGGGCCCCTTGAGTCCAACATAAACCCCCTTTTTCATCCGCAGCCCGTTTTTTTCAGCAACATTTCCGGCAAGCTGTATTAATTCCGGGCTGTATACCGCGGACATATCTGGAAAACGCACCCCCCAATCCTCGTTGTTCGGACCCACCAAAGGATTTTCCCCGGTCAGGTTGATATGATCGGCAATGGCCATGATATCGCCGGCTGCAAACTCCGGGTTCAGCCCGCCGGCGGCATTGGTGACGATCAGGGTTTTCACGCCCAGGGCCTGCATGACCCGCACCGGAAACGTTACCGCGCCGGGCGGGTAGCCTTCATAAAGATGAAATCGTCCCTGCATGACCATAACACGCCTGCCATGCATCCGCCCGGAAACCATGCGGCCGGCGTGGCTCACAACTGTTGAAACCGGGAAATGGGGGATATCTGCATAGTCGATTTCAAAGTCGACCGTCATGGCCCCCGTGCTGCCGCCCAGTCCGGTTCCGGTCATCAAGCCGATTTCCGGGCTGCCGGTGATCTGCGACTGCAAATATGCGGCCGCCTCCTGAATCTCTTGCCAGTAATTGTCATTGCCGGGATGCTGCATTGTCGGGTGCTTTTCCTCCTGCAAGCGCGGATCTGTTAACTTGCCGGTTTTCCTTACGGATATGTCCTGCAAAAATCCTGGACATATAAAACTCTATCTTTATATTGGAAATATAATTCCGTCAAGAACTCTGTCATGCAGATTCTTTCTGCTGCCCCGGGGATGAAAAAACGGCCGCCTTCCCGGCTTTTTGCGGGACGGGACAGAGTTGTTGACAGAGGCGGCGGGATGTGGAAAAAGAGTATTTTTCAGATTGGACACCCGGTTTAAATCATGGTATATAGCCAGTTTAATAACGGATGAAAATCGTGCCACAAATCACACGAAGCGGAGCATGCAATGATTGATGCAGTATTGATGATGGGCGGGCTCGGCCTGATAATCGGCTCGGCGCTGGCTCTGGCATCCAAAATTTTCTACGTTTACGTAGACCCCCTGGTACTCAAAGTCGACGACCTGTTGCCGGGGGCCAACTGCGGCGGCTGCGGTTTCCCCGGCTGCAGCCCGAATGCCGAGGCCATCGTGGCAGGCGAGTCTCCGCCGGATTCCTGCGTGGCAGGAGGCGCCGATCTGGCCGAAGCCATAGCCGCTGTCATGGGGATGTCCATCGAGGCCAAGGAGCCGGATATCGCCCTTCCCGGCTGCACCTACGGGGTTGGCCAAGCGGATGGAAAATTCGAATATCAGGGGTTGAGCGACTGCCAGGCCGCCGCCATGCTCTACGGCGGAATGAAAGTCTGCCATATCGGCTGCCTGGGACTGGGGTCCTGCATGAGAGCCTGTCCGTTTTCGGCCATTTCCATGGACGAAAACGGCCTGCCGGTTGTTGACGAACAGCGCTGCACCGGATGCGGCACCTGTGAGCGGGTATGCCCCAAACACATTATCAAGCTTTCATCCGTCACTCGCAGGATTCTCAAGGAATATGCCGCAGACGACTGCACGACCCCCTGCCAGCGGGCGTGCCCCGCGGGAATCAACATCAGCACCTATATTGAGCAAGTCTCCCGGGGCGATTATTCCGGTGCGGTCCAGACCATCAAGGAGCGCAATCCGTTTCCTACGGTCATCGGCCGCATATGCCCCAGGCCGTGTGAAACCGCCTGCCGGCGCAACCTGGTGGACGAACCCGTGGCCATTAATTACCTGAAACGCTATGCAGCGGATTATGAACTGGCGCAGAATCAGCGTTCCCAGCCGTATGCCGCACCTGAGACCGGCCGGCAGATTGCGGTGATCGGCGGCGGCATCGAGGGGCTTTCCGCAGCCTTTTTCTCTGCCCGGCTCGGTCACAGCCCCACGGTTTTCGAAGCCACCGGCACACTCGGCGGCCTGCTGCGAAAGGCAATCGCCAGCGAACGGTTGCCGGGCCGTGTACTGGACTGGGACATTGCCGGAATCGAGGACCTGGGCGTTACAACAAAAACAAACATGACCATGGGCCGGGATTTTACGATTGCCTCCCTGCTTCAAAGAGGATTTGAAGCCGTGCTCCTGGCCACCGGAGGGTGGGACAGCCGGATCGGCCGGACCGCGCCCTCGGAGCTTGAACAGCCGGTACCCGGCGTTTTTCTGATGATTGACCTGCTGCGCTCGGGAATGGACAACAAGTATCAAATCCCGGTCGGATCCGACGTGGTGATCGCCGGCGGCGGCAAATCCGCTGAAAAAAGCGTGAAACTCTGCAAGCACCTGGGCGCGGAAAACATCACGGTGGTATTCCGCAAGTCCCGGGAGAAACTGCCGCTTACCGCCGAACAGATCCAAGCCATTGAACAAGCGGGGGCATCCGTAAAATTCAACGCGGGGCTCTCCCGCCTGATCGGCGAAGATGACCGCCTTAAAGCCGTGGAATGTACCGACTTTGAAACCGGTGAAAGCGTTGAGATTGCCGCCGGCAGCCTCTTCATTGACGCGGGCCGGCTGCCGGAAACGATCTTCCGGCGCATGGATTCTCCCGGGGAAGAAGGCCGGCCGGTGGAACCGGATGCGCCCGTAGGCTGGGAGGGCATCCAGCCCTACAAAAACCCGGTTTACAGCGAGGAAAAGGGGCTGCTTTCAGAGGCGGATCCGACTACGGATTACAGCGCCGCGATTCGTGCGATTGCAGCCGGGCGCAGGTCCGCGGCATCGATTCACAAGATCATGTACGACCTGGATCTCGAACTGCCGGAAAATGTTATATCCGGGGATTCGGTCATTCAGACCGTCTCCGGGCTCGACGGGGTGGACCTTTCGGGCCGGCAGATCATGCCCGCGTGCCCGCCGGAAGACGTGCCCGGCAGGTGCCCGGAAGTCGAACTGGGATATTCCGAACAACAGGCAAAAGCCGAGGCCAGCCGGTGCCTGCGCTGCGGTGTTATCTGCTATGCGGCAAAAACGGGCAATGAAGGTGTTCCGGAAAAACAAGCCGCACGGACCGCATAATCATTTTGGAAAAACACTGCAGACATTAACAAGCCTATATTTGTAAGGGCGAACACACAGGTTCGCCCTTACTTCTGCCTGCGCATTCCAGACGGCCCCGGCATTTCCGGGGTCGTTTTTTAATTGCCCGCATGCTTGACACCCGTTTCCGCAAGCCTTACTTATACAACAGGAACAATTAAACCGTGCCTAAATTGAGCGATTTTCAAGTTTGCCGCAGATACAAGGAAGATGCAGGCAA
>CAZTHW010000259.1:0-3760 GCA_964613595.1 uncultured Desulfobacteraceae bacterium
TCCCAAAACCTTTTTCAGGTTTGAAATCAACTGACCCGATCTGTCAGGAAAGGAGGTGAGCCATTGGGTAGCGTTGTGAAAAAACGCAGAAAAAAAATGCGCAAACATAAGCACCGCAAATTATTGGCACGGACAAGGCATCAGAGACGAAAAGGGAAGTAAATAAAATGGTACCTTTTGGTTCGTGTATAAAAAACCGGGAAAAACGCTCACGTTTTTCCCGGTTTTTTTGTTCGGTGATTATTTTGCAGCACCGCCCGATGAGGCGCGGGACTGCTTGAAATACTGCAAAAATTCCGAATCCGTGGAAAGGATCAGATCCGAGCCTTCCAGGGAAGTCGTGTACACGTCCAGGGACTTGAGAAAGGAATAAAATTCCGGGGCCCTGCCGTAAGCTTCGGCATAAATCTTTGTGGCTTTTGCATCGGCATCTCCCTTGATCTCTTCTGCCTGCCGATATGCATTGGACTGGATTTTAAGAAGGTCACGCTCCATATCACCCTCTATTTTCCGGGCCTCTCCCTGGCCCATGGAGCGGATCTTTTCGGCCATCTGCTTGCGCTCGGCGATCATGCGGTCATAAACGGATTTGCGTACGCCCTGGACATAATTGACCCGCTTGATCTTAACATCAATGAGATCAATGCCGAACTTATCCAGTTTGGGCTGGGACTCCTTGAGCATACGGTGGGTGAGTTCGGCGCGGCCTACTGATATCTTGTACTGCCCCTCTTCTTTTTTCTTCGACTCCTTGACCACCTTTTTGATGGCCTCGCTTTTCACATCATCGAGTTCCTCCTGGTCCAAAGTGGTCATCTCCCGATTGCTGTTGCGGACGGTCTCTATTAATTCGTGGGAAGTCACCACATTTCTGACCGCGGGGTTGATAATATCATCAAGCCGGTTCAATGCGCTCTGGATATCGGTGACGGTTCGCAGAAATGCCACCGGGTCTGTAATGCGCCACCTGGCAAAAGTGTCCACCCAGATGTAAGTCTTGTCCAGGGTCGGAATCTGGCCGGGATCCCCGTCCCAGGCCCGGATGTTTTTCGGGAAAAAGTTCGCACGCTGAATAAACGGGATCCGGAATTTCAACCCCGGCTCCTTGATGGGTTCGCCGATTACTTCGCCGAACTGGGTAATGACAACCTGCTCGGTTTCATCCACGGTGTAGGCTGAGGCAAGGAAAACAAACCCGGCGATAATGACAACGATGGCAATTGCGATATATTTATTGGCCTGCATTTTGGGCACCCTTTTTCAAACCGAGATTCAGCAGCGGCAGCAGGTTGTCCTGCTGGCCGTCCACAACGTATTTATCCCCCAGCTTTGGCAGGATATCTTCCATTTTCTCCAGATACAGCCGGCGGCGGGTAACATCCTCAGCCTTTTTATAGGCCTTGTACTGGGCAAGAAACCTGGCAGAATCACCTTCGGCCCGGTTGGTCCGGTTGATCGCATAACCCTTTGCGGTTTCAATGGTTTTCTGGGCCTGGCCCCGCGCCTTGGGAATCACCTGATTGTATTCCTTGCGCGCCTTGTAAATCATTTCCTCTTTTTCCTGAACCGCCCGGTTGACCTCGTTGAACGAATCCTGAACCGGTTTGGGCACGTTGGTGTTGCCAAGCTCCACGGTGACCACCTCAATGCCGGTTTCCGCCTCGCTTAGCTCCTTTTGCAGGCGCTGCTCGGCAGCCATGGCGATCTCCTGACGCTTGCTGATCACCTCGTTAATACTGCGGTCACCCACCACCAGCCGCATGGAAGCCTCGGACATGTCCCGGATCAGCTGGCGGACATCTGCGACTTTGAATAGATAATTATACGGATTATCGATCCGGTACTGCACGATCCAGGGCACCAATGCGACATTTAAATCGCCGGTGAGCATCTTGGCCGCCTCGACTTCATCTGCGCTGGCGCCATAAGCCGATGAGCCGGACAGCTCTTCTGCCTTGCCGAACTGCTCGGTATAAACCCGCTTGGTCTTAACCATGGAGGCCTTTTCGATGCCCACTGGAAGCTTGAAATGCAGTCCCGGCTGGGTTTTTCTAACGTACTCGCCAAAGCGCCGCACCACGCCGACTTCGTTACTGGCCACCGTGTATACCGAAGTGTATGCCAGCACCAGCACAATGATCACGGCAACCACGGCGATCCAGCCCCAGGAAAACTTCAGATTCCTGAATTTGTTGATGATATCGTCCATATTCGGCGGCTGCGGTCCGCCGCCCCCGGCGCCGCCGTCTTGCCTGCTGCGCTCCTTTTGCCGCTGCTGGAGCTTGTCCCAATCCCAATTCATATTTAAAACTCCTGTGATGGATTTCGGTCGGATTGACCGTTGATTCTGCTTTATCTTAAATTGAGCGTTTCAAATTTTTACACGGATCAATATTTTTTATTTTTTTAAGGAATTAAGTCATTTTCAGGTGTTAAAATTTAAAACCCTCCGGGATTTCCAATTTTGCCGCATCTACTGCGTCAGATGCAGTCTCGCATAGTCCACTATAGCTTGTCTGCATCTTCCTTGTATCTGCGGCAAACTTGAAAATCGATCAATTTAGGTTTATGTCTATAAGAACCGGTCCGGTACGTCAAGGGAAAACAGGGAAACACATCGGGGCGTAGTTACCCTTCAGTACGGGATTTCTGCTGTGCACAATGCAGCTGCTGTCCTTTGTACAAGGCCTCCAGGCACTTATTGCATGAGATGCAGTCCGGTGCTTTCCGCTCGCCGGACTCCCACCGGATATTGCCGTATATCTCCCTGTGCAGGCGCAGCCGGTTTTCCAGGCTGCCGCCGATTTGCATGCGGGGAAAGAAACTGAGCGGGCAGATAGGCGTGGCCGAAAGCACAAAACGGTTGGGCACCGCCATATCCCTGATTTTCACCGGTTCAAAAAGCGTGGGCATCCCGCTGCCTTCTTACAATAGGTGATCGCCAACACATACCCGCCCATCACTCATCACCCATCACTCATCACTCATCACTCTCACGCCGCGGCCCTGCTGTTAAACGTCAGCATCCTGCGGCCGTCGCTCTCGGTTTCGCTCAGCAGATCTGCTTCCACAAGCGCGGTGACGACCTGGTTGAGGGTACCCACGTCCACGTCTTCCGTTGACATGCGCGAAAGAATACCGATGATTTCCTCGCGGGTTCTTGCCGTTCCGTCGCCGAGTTCCTTATGGATGTTTTCCTGCAGCCGGGTAAAACCGGCCCCCTCGGCATACCGGTCATCCCTGGCATGCGGATAGACAATATCCCGGGAAGATCGCCGCCTTTCCCGCGCCCTGGATTTTCTCCGGATTTGCAGTCCCCGGATGACAAAGGCGGCAAAAAAGATGAAAAACATGGCCCCGAAACACTCGATCATGAGGATAAACGGCGTATGATCATAAGCGGTGGCATACAGGGCGGCGGCGCATCCAAACAGGCCGGTGGCGATCGCCAGGAAAAAGGCGCCCCAGAAAAACGCGTGATCCGATTCCCGGATGGCGGCAACCGGCAAAAGATCCACGCTGGATTCCGCAGAACTCAGCAGGCTTTCCAGCTCCCTTAGATCAACTGCTTGCTTGTTTGACATAATGGGCCTCCTTGGCAAAATGCATATATTTGAAATATGTGACAGTTGCTTACATTAAAGGCATCTTACAAAAATATCCACGGAAATCCAACCTAAATTGAGCGATTTTCAAGTTTGCCGTAGATACAAGGAAGATGCAGCCGAGCTATAGTGGACTATGCGAGACTGCATCTGAC
>CAZTHW010000260.1:0-3731 GCA_964613595.1 uncultured Desulfobacteraceae bacterium
ACCGCCGTCAGGGCAACGAAGTGCAATTTCGCAAGAGCGCAAAAAAAGGATTTCCTTGGAGGTCCTGAAACCGTTATAGTCGCCAGACAATAAAATGATAAGTTTTTGATTTTACTTAAACACTTAATCACTTAAAACTTAACACTGCCTGTAAAAAAGACGTTTTACAGGCTGATCAATTCTTCGGCATTGTTTCGGGATCGAGATCCGAGAGTTAAAAAATGACAACCAATTCGAAAACATATGATGTCATCGTGGTGGGCGCCGGCCATGCCGGCTGCGAGGCCGCCCTGGCCGCGGCACGGATGGGCTGCCGGGTGATGCTGGCGGCCATTGACCTGGACAAGATCGCGGCCATGCCGTGCAGCCCGTCGATCGGCGGCATGGCCAAAGGACAACTCGTGCGTGAAATCGACGCCCTGGGCGGGGAAATGGGCCGGGTGACAGACCGCACCGCAATTCATTTCCGCACGCTAAATACCCGCAAGGGGCCGGCCGTGCAGTCCTCCCGCACCCAGAACGACAAGCAGCGCTATCATATGGCCATGAAGGCGGTGCTGGAAGGCACGGCCAACCTCGATATCCGGCAGATCCTGGTAGACCGGCTCCTGGTGGAAAACCATCGGGCCGTCGGCATTGTGGACCGCACGGGATTTGCGGTCTACGCAAAGACCGTGATCCTGGCCACGGGCACATTTCTGGCCGGCCGGGTGCATATCGGGGACCTTTCCTTTATGGCCGGCCGTGCCGGGGAGTTTTCCGCCGAGGGACTGGCCGCGGATTTAAAGTCGCTGGGCTTTTCCATGGGCCGGATGAAAACCGGCACGCCCCCTCGCCTGCACCGCGACAGCATCGACTTTTCCGTGCTTGAGCGCCAGGATTCACAGCGCCATCCGAGGCCGTTTTCTTATACGTCCCCCGGCCTGGGCCTGCAGCAGGTTTCCAGCTATATCGGTGCGGCCAACGCGGAAACCATCCGCATTGTTTCGGAAAACATCTCCCATTCCGCGCTTTACGGCGGTTTTATCTCCGGGGTCTCTGCCCGGTACTGCCCCTCTTTTGAGGACAAGGTGGTGAAATTTCCGGACCGTCGGAGCCACCAGGTGATCCTGGAACCCGAAGGCCTGGATACAAGGGAGATTTACGTCAGCGGCCTGGGCAACAGCCTGCCCCTGGAAATCCAGTTTGCGCTGGTGCGCACGATCCGCGGCCTGGAGGAAGCCGAAATCATGCGCCCTGCCTATGCCATTGAATATGATTACGTGGACCCCCTGCAATTGCTGCCCACCCTGGAAACCCGGCATTTGCGCGGCCTGTACCTGGCCGGCCAGATCAACGGCACTTCCGGCTACGAGGAAGCCGCGGCCCAGGGCCTGTGGGCCGGCGTCAATGCCGCCTGCCGGGTGCAGAACCGGGAGGCCTTTGTGCTGGATCGTTCCCAGGCCTACATGGGCGTGATGATCGATGATCTGGTGACAAGGGGGACCAGCGAGCCCTACCGGATGTTTACATCCCGGGCAGAGTACCGGCTCATGCTCCGGGAGGACAACGCGGATTTGCGATTGATGGAAATCGGCCATGAGCTGGGCCTGATCGGAGATGCGGCCGCAAAGGAGTTAAGGCAGCGCCGCCGGCAGATCGACTGCGAGATTGCACGGCTGGGCAAAACCGTGGTCAAGCCCGGGCCGAAACTGGACCAGTACCTCACAGATCGGGGTTCCTCTCCGGTTAAGACCGGCACCCCGGCAGACCGGCTGCTTAAGCGCAGCGAGCTGGACTACGACGTGGTCCGCAACTTTGCGCCACCGGATGCGCCGCTTGATGCCCGGGTGATCGGCCAGGTGGAGATCGCTGTCAAGTACGAGGGCTATATCCGCAAGCAGGAAAAGGAAATCGAGAAGTTCCGGGACATGGAAAACACCCGGATACCGGAGGATTTTGATTTTTCCGCAGTGCACGGGCTTTCCAACGAGCTTTGCGAAAAGCTCGACAAGGTGCGGCCGCTGTCTTTGGGCCAGGCTTCGCGCATTGACGGTATGACCCCGGCAGCCCTTTCGGTGCTCATGGTGGCTCTGAAGGCAGGCACCGGGCACACGGGGGGCGGCGGAAAGGCACAATGTGCAAATTTATAACTTTTTCGGCCGGTTCAGGCTCTCCGGGGTCTTGACATCACCCGGAAGCGGATTATTTTAATACAACAAATATTTGATCAGCCTGTAAAAAGTCTTTTTTACAGGCAGTGTTAAGTTTTAAGTGATTAAGTAAAATCAGAAACTTATCATTTTATAGCCTGGCGGTTACAACGGTTTCAGGTCTTTTTACGAATGCATCAATATTTCAGGAACGGCAATGAATTTGCTTTTCCCTGTATTTTGCAGCTTAACACTTAACACTTAAAACTTAACACTTAACACTGACAAGGTGACTGAAATATGGCCCAGAAGGATTATTACAAAGTACTCGGTGTGGACAAAAACGCGTCCCAGGAGGATATCAAGAAGGCCTACCGGAAACTGGCCATGAAGTATCATCCGGATCACGCTTCCGGGTCCAAGGAGAACGAGGAAAAGTTCAAGGAAATCAGTGAAGCCTATGCCGTTCTAAGCGATCCGGAAAAGCGTAAGCAGTACGATGCTTATGGTGACGAGGATTTCCGGCAGCGCTACAGCCAGGAAGACATTTTCAAGGATGTGGACCTGGGCGACATTCTCCGGGAATTCGGTTTCGGCGGATCTTCGTTTTTCTCGTTCGGCGGCGGCGGTGGCGGCCGGGGCAAAACCGGCCGAAGAGCCCAGTTTTCCTTTGATCCGGAGAGCATGTTCGGATTCGGCGGGGCTGGCGGCGGCGGCCAGCAGGCGCAAACCCGGATGAAGGGCCAGGACGTGGAATACGAGTTGCCGCTGACCCTTCAGGAAATCGCCACGGGAACCTCGAAAACCGTTTCCCTGCAGATGCCGTCGGGAAAAACAGAGTCGCTGACCGTGAAAATTCCCAAGGGCCTGATCACCGGGAAAAAAGTCCGGCTTTCCGGCAGAGGGGAGCCGAGCCCGTACGGCGGCCCGAGCGGGGATCTTTACATCCGTTCAAAGGTAACCGAGGACCCGGTATATTCGCAAAAGGAATACGATCTTTACGTAAACCGGGATATCAACCTTACAGAAGCGCTGCTGGGAACCACCGTGACTGTGCCCACCCTTGACGGCAAGCAGCTCAGCATGAAGGTCCCTGCCGGCACCCAGCATAAGAGCCGGCTCCGGCTGCCCGGACAGGGGCTGCCCCACATGCGGGACAGCGGAAAAGGGGATATGTATGTGGTGATCAATGTGAAAATGCCCAAAAAGCTCACAGACAAGCAGCGCGAACTGGTCGAAAGCCTGGCGGAAACCGGATTGTAAAAACTCCGCGACCATCAGGGGGGCAAAAACCGATGGGGGTGCCGACTTCGGGCATAACCGTCGGTTTTTTTTATTGGCCACGCGGCAAAAGCCGACCCGCTTGTTTGTTTTGCCTTGTTTGCCCGCTCTAGGGCCGGCCTTTGAATGTTCGGGCCACGGGGTTTTATGCGCAGGCCCCGCGGATCGTGGCAATTTTATTGACAAAACAGAATCGCTTGGGTAAAATATTAATATAGCGGCAATTTTTGAAGATGGAAGCCGCAGTATTTATGCCGTGTATATTTTTTCGGAAATATGGCAAGATATTAATTTTATTGAAATCATAATCAACACCAT
>CAZTHW010000261.1:0-3720 GCA_964613595.1 uncultured Desulfobacteraceae bacterium
TTTTCACCCGATGTGCCGGGCCGGGACATGCCCGCGGCATGGGTCACCGCCTTTTGCCTGGCCGGACAGAAGCCGCCGCAAACAGATGCACAGATGACGGCCTGGATGAGAAACAGTTTTGACGTACTGGCTGATCTGGCGCACATGGGTGCAGACGGCGTTCGGCTGTTTGCCGGCAGGAAAGTCTCGATTGCAGATGAGGTGGCAACGCCGAAAGAATCAGAACAATGCCTTGAATTGCTGCCTGTGGCCGCTGTTTTCGGCGGGGAGCCCATGTCGGATTATTCGCAGTGCCTCCGGGAACTGGCGGGTTTGCCAGCGGTGTGGATGGCCCGTGCGGATGCGGACAGACACGGTATTGCCGCCGGCGACCGGGTGGGCCTGGGTTTTGAAAACGGCGAGGTCCCCCTGGATGTTTGCATATCCGATCACGTGGCCCCGGGCGTGCTGGTGGTATACCGGCACCCGGATATTGAGTGGCCCCCGGCGCCGGATGGCAAACGGATCTGTATTTCTGAAGATCAAATCCGAAAGATTGAAAAGGCATAACCCATGTGGCTCTGGCTGCTCGGATACCTGGTATTAATCGGCAAGATCACCGCAGTGCTCACCGCGGTGATCTTGCTGGCCGCATACCTGGTGCTGGTGGAGCGCAAGCTGCTGGGCCGATTGCAGGTGCGCTACGGGCCCAACCGGGCTGGAATTTACGGCATTCTCCAGCCCGTTGCAGACGGGATCAAACTGCTGTTAAAAGAAGACCTGGTGCCGAAAGGCGCGGACCGGGCGTTATTTCTGGCGGCCCCGGCAGTGGTGGCAATAACGGCGCTTATGATGTTTGCCGTGGTACCCTTCGGGCCGAAGCTTACTATCGGCGGACGCGAAATTCCCATGGTGATCACGGACATCAACGTGGGCCTGCTTTACGTGTTTGCCCTGTCTTCGTTGAGCGTATACGGGGTGGCCCTGGGGGGGTGGGCCTCGAATTCCAAGTACGCCCTGCTCGGGGGCATCCGGGGGGCGGCCCAGATGATCAGCTACGAGCTGGCACTGGGGTTGTCCATTGTGCCGGTGGTCATGCTGGCCGGATCGTTCAGCCTGGTCGATATCGTCAACGCCCAGGCCGGGCTGCCGTTTATACTGGTCCAGCCCCTGGCCTTTGGCGTGTTTTTTCTCAGCTCCATGGCAGAGACCAAGCGTATTCCGTTTGATCTGCCCGAGGCGGAAACCGAACTGGGTGCCGGGTATCACACGGAGTACAGCGGCATGCGCTTCGGCCTGTTTTTTTTGGGCGAATACGTGCACATGCAGGTCATGGGCGCCCTGGTCGCGGTGTTTTTCCTGGGCGGATGGCGGGGCCCGGTGCTGCCGCCGCCCGTGTGGCTGCTGGTCAAGATCGTTGTTGTGGTGCTGTTCATGATCTGGGTGCGGGCCACCCTGCCGCGCCTGCGCTACGATCAGCTCATGAACCTGGGCTGGAAGGTGCTCATCCCGCTGGCCCTGGTCAATATCCTCATTACCGGTGCGTTTGTGGCGGCATGAACAAAACAGGATGACAAGTGCGAAAAACACCGAACACACGAAGATTTTCTATCTTGATATTTCTTTCTTCGTGGTCTTCGCGTTCTTCGTGGTTAGATTTGCCTGCGGGAAACCATGATGCGTGATCACTTTGAAATAAAGGAAGGGGTTGCATGATACGGGCGGTAATCGACATCATCGTCTCAATTGCCGCGGGATTTTACACCACGGGCAGGCACCTGTTTGTGCGGCCCTTTACCATATCCTACCCGGAATATAAGCGGCCGCTGCCGGAACGCTCCCGGGCCCGGATCATCCTCACCCGGGATCCGGAGGGCCGGGAGCGGTGCGTGGCCTGCTATCTTTGCTCCGGGGTGTGCCCTGTCAACTGCATTTCCATGCAGGCCGCAGAAGATTCCCAGGGCCGCCGGTATGCCGCGTGGTTTCGGATCAACTTCGGCAGATGCATTTACTGCGGGCTCTGCGAGCAGGCCTGCCCGACCTCGGCCATTCAGTTGACCCCGGATTTCGAACACATCAGAAGGGACATACTGGACATGGTGTTTGAAAAGCCGGACCTGCTGGTGGATCACTGCGGCAAGGACCCGGACTATGACTTTTATCAACACGCCGGCGTGGTCACCGGGCTTGCGGGTAAGGGAGACCACATTCGCGAAGATCCGCCGGTCAACACCAGGACCAATATGCCATGAGTGTCTACAGCATTTTCTTTTACCTGATCGCCGCGGTGATGATCCTGTCCACGGCCCTGGCCGTGACCCGGAAAAACATGGTGCATGCGGTCTTGTTCCTGGTGATTTCGTTTCTGGCCAGTGCGCTTTTGTTTTTCCTGCTGGGCGCGCCTTTGCCGGGCATCCTGGAAGTGGTAATCTATGCCGGGGCTATCATGGTGCTGTTTTTGTTCGTGGTCATGATGATCCGGATCCGCGCACCTGAAGGTTCCGGGTTTCTGTTTTGGCACTACCTGGGAGCCGGCGGGCTCAGCGCGGTATATGTGGCGGCATGCCTGCTGCTGATCCGGCATGCCGGCCCCGGCACCGGGGCGCCCATGGCCGCGGCTGTTGCGGCTCCTGCCGATTTCGGGCAATATCTGTTTGAGCGCCACTGGCTGGGCATTGAGATCGTGTCCCTGCTTTTGCTCGTGGCGCTTATCGGCGTGTTTCACCTGGGCTTGAGCCGGGCGGGGCAGCGGTCCGGCAAAGGAGGTGCGCATTGATCGTGCCGTACACCCACGTAATCCTGCTGGCGGCACTGCTTTTTTTGGCGGGCATGATCTGTACCGTGCTCCGGCGCAACCTGATCATGCTGCTTTTGGGCCTGGAAATCATGCTCAATGCCGCGGCCGTAGCCTTTGTGGGCGCGGGCCTCCACTTGCAGCAAATCGAGGGCCAGGCCGCGGCCCTGTTCATCCTGGCAGTGGCCGCGGCCGAGGTATCGGTGGGCCTGGCGCTGATCGTCTGTATTTACCGGCAGACCGGCACCCTGGACCCGGAGTGCATTGAAGCCGATGCATGCGAACTGGAATAAGCCTAAATTGAGCGTTTCAGATTTTTAAAAGCAATTTATTTGAAAGGATAACATCCATTTCTATTTTAAAAATCTGAAACCCTCCGGGATTTTCAATTTTACCGCATCTACTGCGTCAGATACAGCCTCGCATAGTTGACTATAGCGAGTCTGCATCTTCCTTGTATCTGCGGCAAACTTGAAAATCGCTCAATTTAGGATAAGATAAACCCGTGATGGTGGGAATATGCCCGGTGCATCCATGATATCCGAGACCTGGCTTTGGGCCGGCTGGGCCGCAGCCGCGGCCCCGTTTGCGGCATTTGCCCTGATCCTTTTTCTGCTGCGCAGAAGGCCCGGGGCCGCTGCTGCAGTGTCTCTGGCAGCCGTTGCCATCTCCATGGTGTGCGCCCTGTACCTGCTGATCTGCTGTGTTGAGACGGAGGTGCCCCTGCGCTCGGCGGTGACATGGATGATATCCGGCGATACGGTGATTTCCGCCGGGATTCATCTTGACGGCCTGAGCCTGTTGATGCTGGCCGTGGTCTGCGGGATCTGCCTGCTGGTCCAGGTGTATTCCCTGGGATACATGGCCGGTGATCCCGGTTTTGCCAGGTACTATGCCTTTATGTCGCTGTTTGCCGGAGCCATGATTTTTCTGGTGCTGGCCCCGAC
>CAZTHW010000262.1:0-3706 GCA_964613595.1 uncultured Desulfobacteraceae bacterium
ACTGCAGATCATTGATATTGCCACTGCTGCCATCCCCCCGGGAATGCAGGGCTGCCGGGTGGAAAGGGTCAATCTGAGAATCGGAAAACTCTCTGCAGTGGTGGTTGGCAACCTGAATTTCTGCCTGGAGATTGCCACGCGGGATACCCCGCTGGCAGAAGCCGCGTTTTCCATCGAGGAGATTCCGGTGGTGGCGCAGTGCCGCGAGTGCGGGCATGAATGGCAGGTGGCGCAGGCTGTTTTCAAATGTCCGGAATGCGGGTCCGGAAATCTGGAAATGATTTCCGGACGGGAACTGGACGTGGTGTCCATCGATGTCGAAGAGCAGGTCGGAAGCCAGGTGCAAAAATAATAGAACGGATCTGACGGGGGGCTGATGGAAGTAAAAGTGGTTCGCAATGTGCTGGATGTTAATGCGAAAATGGCCGCGGAGAATCGCCGGTTTTTTGCGGAAAACGGGGTTTTTGTTTTAAATGTGATGAGTTCGCCGGGCTCCGGCAAGACCACGATCCTGGAAAAAACCCTGAACCGCCTTATGCCGGAAATTCAAAGTGCGGTGATTGTCGGGGATATCTGCACAACAAATGACGCAGACCGGCTGAGTGTTTCCGGGGCGCCGGTGGTGCAGATCAATACAGATGAGTTCGGCGGCGATTGTCACCTGGCCGCCCATGTGATCGAAAACGCAGCCCGCCAGATCGATCTGGCGGGGCTCGATTTGCTCATCGTGGAAAACGTGGGCAATCTGGTTTGCCCGGCGGAATTCGATATCGGCGAAGATGCCCGGGTGGTGGTGCTAAGCGTTGCCGAAGGCGAGGACAAGTCGGTCAAGTATCCGCTGATGTTCCGGGAGTGCCAGGCCTGTCTGCTCAACAAAACCGATCTGCTGCCCTACCTGGACTACGATCTGGAAAAAGCCCGCGAGTATATCGACCAGGTCCATCCCGGTATGCCGGTTTTTGAGACCTCTGCAAAAACCGGGGAAGGCCTGGATTCCTGGGTTGCGTGGATCCGGGACCGGGTCGCCGACAAAGCCGGGCTGCGGCAGCAAGCCTGAGTCCGGCTCAGGATTCCAACAGGTTGCAAGCGAGATTTTTGGCTTTTCCGGGGCCTTTACAGGCGCTGAATGAGATAGAGGCATGTCGGCAGGCGGCAAAGCGTTTTCAATTCGTTAAATTTCGCGAGCAGCCGGTTTTTATCGCCGATGTTTTCCAGGGGCGACAGGTAAGCCGTCCCTTTCGGGCAGAAGCGGTCCAGCCGGTTGCGGGTCAGTTCGATAATCGAGGACAGATGGGTTTCGGGCAGGCCCTCGCCGATGACAAAGTTGGCCGTGATCTCGATATTCGGGTATTGCCGGTTGACCGCCAGCATCCGGGCAAAGGCTTCTTCCACCTTTTCCGGGCTCAGGGGTTTGCGCAGCATCGACAGCGTCGGGCCGTCGCCGGATTCCAGTCCCAGGTTGATGTAAGTGTGGAAGGGAAGGCTGTTTAATGCCTCAAAAAGGCCGTCATCCGCGCGCAGTATGGAGTCCGCACTGCCGAAGAAAAACATGCTGGGCCCCTTCATGACGGATTTGTCCATTTCCAGGATCTCCCAAGCTTTTTCCGCGGCAAACAAGAGCATTTCCCGCCCGGCGTTAAGGGCATCATGCTGGCCCAGAAAGATCGCGTTGTAGTTGACCAGATCCCGGTCGTAGAAATTTTTCAGTGCCCAAAGCTGATCGGTTACGGATTGCCGGGAGCGGACCGAAAAACCCCGCCCGGTTTTCACGCGGCAGAATCCGCAGTTGTAGAGACATCCGTCCGCCACTGTTACGGGAATGACGTCGTATTCAGCGTGCCGGGCATCCGGCGGCAGCACAGAGACCATCCCGCCGATGATTTCATGAAGCCGGCGGCCCCTGGTTTCGAGCCTTTCCGGTACCATCCGGCGTATGCGCCGGATAAAATCGGCCTGATCCCTGTCAAGTCCGGTAAGGTCAAGTGCCTCGATTTGCAGGTACAATCGGTGCCATGCGGCAAAGGCATCCCTGACCCCGGGTCTTTGGAAGGCATCGCCGCCGAAAAGCGTGTTGGTCTGGTAGGGCAAACAGGGGATATAGTATTCCCCGGTATAGTTGTACGCCCCGGAATAGCCGCCTGCGGAAAAATACTGCCAGTCGTTTCCCGCGGTTCGCTTCAGCCATTCCGAAGCGGTCAGCCAATCGCCGCTGCGGCCTTGTACCGTCTTGATCTCCGCATTGCGGTTGAACTGGAAAATATAGTCCCGGGTGCGGATCTGCCCGTAGCAGCCGTAGCGCAGGGGATAGCTGATCTTGGTATATTCCGTGGCCCCCTGCTTTTCGGCGATGATCTCCGGATCGCTGTCGGTGATACGGGGGCGGTTTTTGGTCATTGGAAACGCCTCTTGCGATAACGGGTCGCCGGCAAATCCTAGCAGGTCAGGTGGAATCCGGCCGCCACATCCCGGTTTTGCTCGCGGAGCCGGTTGAATTCGGCCACGGCCTCGGCCGTGGGCCTGGCAATCAGGCGGATGCCTTCTTTCTCAAGTTCCTCGGCCAGTCCGGTGTCCGGGACCATTTGTCCGGGACTGCCCTTGCCGAGCACAATGATTTCGGGCCCGGCTTCCAGGAGGTCGGATAAATCCTCCCGGCGTACCAGGTGCCCTTTTTTGCGCCACCAGTCGGGTTTTACCGAGTCGTTGATGATTTTGACATCATTGCGATATGTTTGACCGTTAATACGGATGCTGCCGAAACGGTAGTCCTCGATTCGCATACGTCCGCCTCCATTGTTTGCCGGGCGGTCGCGTTTCGTGTTGCCGGCTTAAGAAGGCTCGTTGGTGTCAAAGCCTGCAAATTGGACAGTCAGGTTGACGTTGATATTCAGCCCGCCCTGGTCGGAAATTTCCTCGACCAGTCTGGCGATAATAACCTGCAGCGTTTGATCCGGGCTCCCGATTTCAGCCGTGAACCTGGAACCCTGGGCGTGACGCGCTTCAGATGCCGAAGCATTTGCAGGCTTTCGACCGCGTTTGGTGGGTTGCTTGATTGTCCGGTTTTTCAGGCGCGAGGACTTAATATGCTTTTTCAGTTCCGGATGGTCGGCAATGAGTTGCTCCAGGGTATGCCGATTCTTGCCGGTTTTCCGGGTCAGGTCGTAGAGCGCTTCTGCCGGCAGTTCCATTGCCTCCTGGACCAGGCTGTAAGTATAGCCCTTGTGCGTCTTTTCCTTCTGGATGAAAAAACCCAGGTCGCATTTTTCGCTGTTGCTCAATTTGGCCAGGATACTGGCAATATCCTGGATCTTGATGCTTTTTCCGGAGTCCTCGGCGACTTTCCGGGTGATCTCCGGGCTGCGCAGTTCCCGGCCCGTGTGCAGGGCGTCGATGATGTATTCGCTGTTGGTCCTTTTTTCCCTTTCCATGGGTATTTCCTTAGTATTTAAAGCGATTGCGGTGTCTCTGCCTTCGTCGAAAAATAAAAATGCAAAAAAAAATACGAACATCGTTCGTTTGTCATACTTTCACATTCTGTTCTGTAAATAATACAACAAATCAAATTGTCAAGCAAATAGTGTTTTTATTTACAATCGCTTATCCGTTATTCTCGATTGGTTTTTTTATACGACCTAAATGGAGCGATTTTCAAGATTGCCGCAGATACAAGGAAGATGCAGACAAGCTATAGTGGACTATGCGAGACTGC
>CAZTHW010000263.1:0-2782 GCA_964613595.1 uncultured Desulfobacteraceae bacterium
GCCTAAACTGAGCGTTTCAGATTTTTAAAAACAGTATTTTGTTAAGGATTATAATCATTTATATTTTCAAAATCAGAAACCCTCCGGGATTTCCAATTTTGCCGCATCTACTGCGTCAGATGCAGTCTCGCATAGTCCACTATAGCTCGGCTGCATCTTCCTTGTATCTGCGGCAAACTTGGAAATCGCTCAATTTAGGTAAGACTTTTTTACAACTTGACAGGAAAAACTGACTCGCCTATAGCTGGATTATAAATAGTGACACTTAAGTCTAGTATCAGGCGAAAATCCGTCTCAAGTCGCGGCCCTCAATGTTCTGGATTGATCTCCCGGCTTGCTGAAAATCAGCAAAGCCAAGGGTAATACTATTATTTAGCAATTGAAGGGAAGGAAAGGGATGTGATGAAAAGAATCGGGACACACATCATTACTCTGGACCTGCCTGGTCTGGCTGGCGGCAACATTGCTCTGTCCGGCCGCTGCTTTCAGTGGTCCGATGCCGGATGACAGCTTTTATCCTGCGGCGGGCCGGGACTATACGGAGCAAGGGGAAACTTTGATGTGAACACTCGAGTCTAATTTTTTCTTGACACTCGAGTCTAATCATGTAGGATGTTGCTTGTAACTCTACTCGCAGTCCACACGCCAGTGCATCCGAGTGACATAAGGGCAGAATTCATACCACGTGTTGTGACGTCAGAAGCGGGTCTTACCCGTGTTTACGTATGTAAAAAAATCGGGAGATCAGGTCGTAAGTCCATGACAGGGCAGAAGGGCAATTCATCAGGTGATATTGCAGTGATCGGGATGGCGGGATTTTTCCCGGATGCCGCGGATGTGCACGCTTACTGGCGCAACATCGTCCGGGGACTGGTTTCCATCCGTGAGGTGCCCCCTGACAGATGGGACTGGCGGCAATACTATGATCCGGATCAGCGCAGGACGGACAGGATTAATTCCAGGTGGGGGGCATTTTTGCCAGAGGTTTTCTTTGATCCCCTTGACTACGGAATTCCGCCCAACTCTTTGAATTATATCGAAACCTCCCAGTTGCTCACGCTTGAAAGCACCCGGATGGCACTCGATGATGCCGGGTACCTGAACCGCGAGTTTGACCGCCGCCGGACTTCGGTGTTTATCGGCACGGGTGCGGCCCAGGGCGATCTTGGGCAGTATTACAGTTTTCGCTCCATGCTGCCCGGGTTTTTCGGTCAGAGCTCCGAACGGGTGCTTTCCGGGTTGGATTCCGATGTGCCCGAGTGGAGCCCGGATACCTTTACCGGCATTATCATGAATATCACCGCTGGCCGGGTGGCTGACAGATTCAACCTGGGCGGAAGCAATTTTACAGTTGATGCGGCCTGCGCCTCTGCGCTGGCTGCGTTGCGCACAGGAATTCTGGAACTCAAGGCCGGGGAAAGCGACATGGTGATCGCGGGCGGTGCCGACACCCTGATGAGCCCGTATGCATATACCTGCTTCTCCAAGGTCGGCGCCTTGTCCGCCAGCGGACACAGCCTCCCGTTTGATGAAAAAGCCGACGGCATCGTGTTGGGCGAGGCTGTGGGGACCGTGATCTTAAAACGTCTTGCGGATGCCGAAAATGACGGAGATCGTATTTATGCGGTCATCAAGGGCATGGGCGCCTCCAGTGACGGAAAAGGCAAAGGTCTTACATATCCCAGGCCCGAGGGGCAGGCTGCGGCCATCTCCCGGGCCTACGAAAACGCCGGCATAGATCCGGGAACCGTGGAACTGATCGAAGCTCACGGAACCGGCACAAAGGCGGGAGACAAATCCGAGGCGGAAGCACTGACGACGTATTTTTCGCAAACCGGCATTCCTGCCAAATCCTGCGCTGTTGGGTCGGTAAAATCCATGATCGGCCATACCAAGTGTGCTGCGGGTATCGCCTCACTTGTCAAGGCGGTGCTTGCTCTGCATCACAAGGTACTTCCGCCCACTGCCGGCATTGAGCGGCCGCTAGCAGACCTGGTCGGCGAGGAAAACCCGTTGTATGTCAATACCCTGCCCAGACCGTGGTTCGCCCCCGATTCCAGGCCGCGGCGCGCCGGGGTGAGCGCCTTTGGATTCGGCGGCACCAATTTTCATGCTGTGCTGGAAGGATACACCGCTGCTGCGGGCAGCCGGGAACCGGTGTCTGCCCTGCAGTACTGGGATACTGAGCTTTTGTTCTTTTCCGGCCAATCCGATTCTGAGCTGACAGACCGGATTCGGCTGATTGAAAGAGCGCTTGAATCCGAATCACTACCCGAACTCAAAGACCTGGCCTATACCCTGGCCGCAGACAGACACAATGCCGGTGGCCACTGTCTTGCAATCGTGGCCGGTGACACCGATGACCTCGAAGAAAAACTCAAGATCGCCAGATCGCTGATAAGCGGCCAATCGGTTACAGATCGCCGGTCTGCTGACGTATATCTGCGACGGGAATCGGGCGTGAGTTCGGGCAAAACCGCATTTGTCTTTCCAGGCCAGGGATCACAGTATATCGGCATGTTACGGGATCTCTGCATGGCATTTCCGCAGGTGCGGAAAGTTTTTGAACGCTTTGACGCTTACCTGGCCGAGGCTTTTCCCGGCGGGCTCAGCCGGATCGTGTATACGCCGGAGGCGTTTACCAGTAGGGAAAAACAGCAAAACGAGGAGGCGCTGACCCGATCCAGCGCAGCCCAGTCGGCCATGGGCGCGGCGGATGTGTCCATGCTGGAGATTTTGAAAATGCTGGGGGTCGAACCTGATATGGCCGCAGGTCACAGCT
>CAZTHW010000263.1:2792-3695 GCA_964613595.1 uncultured Desulfobacteraceae bacterium
GCTATGGCGA
The DNA here is from genome assembly GCA_964613595.1 of uncultured Desulfobacteraceae bacterium. Taxonomy (GTDB): domain Bacteria; phylum Desulfobacterota; class Desulfobacteria; order Desulfobacterales; family Desulfosalsimonadaceae; genus Desulfosalsimonas. The sequence goes on from CAZTHW010000263.1 coordinate 2,803, forward strand.
GTATGCCGCCCTGTATGCCGCAGGTGTGCTGGATGAAGCCTCCCTTGCCAGGATTTCCGAGGCACGCGGCCGATTTATCCTGGAATCCGCCCATCCTGAGCCGGGGACCATGGCTGCGGTCAGGGCTTCGGAGGATGAGGTAAACCCGGTCATTTCAGACATGGATCAGGTCTGGATCGCCAATTTAAATGCCCCGGTGCAGACTGTTATCAGCGGTACGCGGGCAGGCGTGCAGGCAGCCGTGGACCGGCTGAACCGGGCCGGATACAAGTCCAGTATGATTCCGGTCTCTTGTGCCTTCCACAGCCCCATTGTCAGCGGTGCACAATCCAAGCTGGATGCACGGTTTGCTGAAGTTTCCTTTCATCCGCCAGAAATATCCGTATTTTCAAATACCACGGCCGAGCCCTTCCCGGAGCGCCCTGAGGAAATCCGCCAATTGCTGATCGAACAATTGGTCCGCCCGGTCCGGTTCGTGGATGAAATCCAAGCCATGTACGCGGCAGGGGCAAGGACCTTTGTGGAAGTCGGTCCCGGAAGCGTGCTGAGCAACCTGATTTCGCGCATACTGGCAGACAAACCCCACCAGGCGGTGTGTGCGGATAAAAAGGGCGCCTCGGGCCTGACCGGCCTGCAGCATGCACTTGCCGTACTGGCCACCTCGGGCATGGAATTGAAACTGAAAGGGCTGTTTGCAGGCCGGGGGTGCAGGATGATGGACTTGGAAAATCCCGGGGACACCGTGCTTAGCCAGGTGCCAAAAACCGCCTGGATCATCAGTGGAGGCGGCGCCCGCCCCCTTGACAGCAAACCCCGGGAACCGGTTTCTCCCCGCCCGGTCTGTTTTGCGGATGAAACCGCCGCACCGGCCGGCGCGCCCGGTGATCGCAGCA
>CAZTHW010000264.1:0-3695 GCA_964613595.1 uncultured Desulfobacteraceae bacterium
CACCCCCCTCTTTCTTTCATGCACACTTTTAGGCCGGAATATTGCCGTGTTTTTTCGGCGGCAGGGACTGCCGCTTGGTGCACAGGATTTCCAGAGCCTCGATCAGCCGGGGCCGGGTCTCGCTGGGCACGATCACGTCATCGATATATCCACGGTTGGCTGCCACGTACGGATTGGAAAACAGGTCCCGGTATTGCTCGACCTTTTCCTTTCGGGTGGCTTCCGGGTCGTCCGAATTATCAATGGTCTTGCGGTGGATTATGTTGGCCGCGCCTTCGGCGCCCATGACCGCGATCTCGGCAGTAGGCCAGGCAAAAGCCATGTCCGCGCCCAAGTGCTTGGAGGACATGGCAATATAGGCCCCGCCGTAATCCTTGCGCAAAATCACCAGCAGCTTGGGCACAGTGGCCTCGGAATAGCACCACAGCAGCTTGGCTCCGTGGCGGATGATGCCGCCCCATTCCTGGTCCGAACCAGGCATGTACCCAGGCACGTCGGCCAGGGTCAAAAGCGGGATATTAAAGGCATCACAGAACCGGATAAAACGGGTGGCCTTGTCCGAGGCGTCAATATCCAGGCACCCGGCCAGGAAATTGGGCTGATTGGCAATGATTCCCACGGTGCGGCCGTTAAGGCGCGCAAGCGCCACAACAATATTCTTGGCATAATGCTCGTGGGGTTCGAAAAATTCACCGTTGTCCACGATCCAGGAAATGATGTCCTTGACGTCATAGGCCCGGTTGGGATCTTTCGGGACGATGCCGTCCAATCGCTCGTCGCGTCTTTCCGGATCATCCCCGGTGTCCACAACAGGCGGGTCTTCCATGTTGTTTGCCGGCAGAAAGGATAGCATGTTGCGGATGCGTTCAATGGCATCCGCGTCGGATTCGCACGAAAAGTGTGCAACCCCGCTTTTTTCATTGTGCGTGGTGGCCCCGCCCAGGTCCTCGAAAGTAATCTCCTCGCCGGTCACGCTCTTGATCACCTGGGGACCGGTAATAAACATGTGGCTGGTCTTTTTAACCATGAACACCCAGTCGGTCATGGCCGGGGAATAGACCGCACCGCCGGCCGTTGGCCCCATGATGGCAGAAATCTGCGGAATCACACCGGAGGCAATCGAGTTGCGGTAGAAAATCTCGCCGTAGCCGCAAAGCGCATCCACGCCCTCCTGGATGCGCGCACCGCCGGAATCGTTAAATCCGACCACCGGTGTGCCGGACTTCATGGCAAGGTCCATGACCTTGCAGATCTTTCTGGCGTGCATCTCGCCCAGGGTGCCGGCCCGGGCCGTAAAATCCTGGGCAAACGCGAATACGGGACGGCCTTCTACGCGTCCGTGACCGGTGACCACCCCGTCTGAAGGAATATCGACCTCGTCCATGCCGAAGTTTACGCACCTGTGCTTGACAAAAATATCGATCTCCCGGAACGTGCCTGGGTCAAAGAGGTGATCCAGCCTCTGGCGGGCGGTGAGCTTGCCCTTTTCCTGCTGTTTTTCCACCGCCTTGGCGCCTCCCATTTCCCGCATCCGGGCTTTTTTTTCAAGAAGCTCCTGTATTTTTTCCGATACGCCGCTCATGTCTGTTTCCTTTCATCTTCGTGCGTGACCAACCCCAGCAGCTGCTTTGCGGCAGCCATGGCTGTTGTATCTCCCTGTTCCAGGCGCCGGGTCAGATCCGGCAAAAGCGATTTCACCTCTGAAAGCCCGTAAAACCATTCCTTCAGACCCTCTTCCACCAAGAAATCAAACCAGTCGCGGGCCTGCCGGCTTCGTTTCCGGGCAAGCTCCCCTGAGGCCTCCATCTTGCGGCGATGCGCCAGTACGGTGTCCCAGATTTCATCGATCCCGGTCATTTCCAGCGCGCTGCATGTAAGCACCGGCGGCTGCCAGTCATCTGGCCTGGGCGCCATGAGGTGCAGCGCATTTTCATAATCCTTCCTGGCTTTTTCCGCACGGGCCGCGTTTTCGCCGTCGGCCTTGTTCACGGCTATGGCGTCTGCCAGCTCGATGATCCCGCGTTTGATACCCTGAAGCTCATCTCCGGCCCCGGCAATCAGCAGCACCAGGAAAAAATCAACCATGGAAGCCACGGAAAACTCGGATTGGCCAACGCCCACGGTCTCGACCATGACCACGTCATAGCTCGCGGCTTCCAGCACAATCATGGTCTCCCGGGTCTTTCTGGCAACCCCGCCAAGCGCGCCGGCCGAGGGCGACGGACGGATAAAGGCCTGCTCCTGGGCTGCGAGTTTTTCCATCCGGGTTTTATCCCCCAGGATGCTGCCGCCGCTCTTGGCGCTGCTCGGGTCCACGGCCAGGATGGCCACCCGGTGACCCTTTTCAATAAGCCGCATCCCGAGCGTTTCAATAAAGGTGCTTTTGCCGACCCCGGGCACCCCGGTAATGCCGAGCCGAACCGCGTTTCCGGTATACGGCAGCAGACTGTCGAGCACCGTGTAAACCAGTTCCTGGTGTCCGGAAAGGGCGCTTTCGATCAGGGTGATGGTCTTTGATATGGCCTTGCGGTTGCCCGCGCGCACCCCTTCAATATAATATGCGGCATCTTCAGGCATTTTGCTCGAGCGCGTTTAACACCTGGTTGGCTGAATCGGTCACCATGCTGCCCGGGCCAAACACCTTTGCCACACCTGCATTGTACAGGAAATCATAATCCACCGGCGGAACGATGCCGCCGACCACCACCAGGACATCCTCTCCGCCCTGTTTTTTGAGCTCCTCGATCATCTGGGGCACCAGGATCTTGTGCGCGCCGGCCAGGCTGGAAACCCCCACCACGTGAACATCGTTTTCAATGGCCATCTTGGCTGCCTCTGCCGGGGTCTGGAACATGGGACTCAAATCCACGTCAAAGCCGAGATCCGCGTATGCCGTGGCCACGACCTTCACGCCCCGGTCGTGTCCGTCCTGGCCCATCTTGGTCAGCAGAATCCGGGGCCGCCGGCCGTGCTTTCCCGCAAAATCGTCCACCCGCTTGCGGATGGATTGGATGATCTCGTCATCCTGGTACTCGCCCGCGTATACCCCGGAAATGCACTGGGTCGTGGCAACGTAGCGGCCGAATACCTTTTCCATGGCTTCAGTGACCTCGCCTACCGTGGCGCGTGCCCGGATGGCCGGAATGCAAGCTTCGAGCAGGTTGCCGCCGGATTCGGCGCATTGGGTGAGCGCTTCCAGACACCGGCGGACTTCCGCGTCATCGCGTTCTTCGCGGATCCGGTTGACCCAGTTGATCTGCTCGTCACGCACGGAATCGGAAATTTCACGCACGTCAACCTCGGTTTCCTCTTCCACCGGGTACTTGTTGACCCCGATGACAGGATCGATTCCCTGGTCGATGCGCGCCTGGCGCCGGGCGGCCGCCTCCTCGATGCGCATTTTTGGCATGCCCGCCACAATAGCCTTGGCCATGCCGCCCATTTCCTCGACCTCGTTGATGATATGGCGCGCATCCCGGACGATCTGATCGGTCAGCCATTCCACGTAATAGGAGCCGCCCAGGGGGTCGACCGTGTTGGTGACCCGGGATTCCTCCTGGACGATAAGCTGGGTGTTTCTGGCGATCCGGGCCGAGACGTCGGTGGGCAGGCTGACCGCCTCGTCAAAGGCATTGGTATGCAGCGACTGGGTCCCGCCCAGTACCGCGGCCAGGCACTCCAGGGTGGTCCGGATG